>JAZDPU010000053.1:0-8333 GCA_043797345.1 Candidatus Aenigmatarchaeota archaeon
TATTCGTCAATTTCTTCGAAAGAATCAAAATTCAAATGAACTATTTTTTTGAGAATTGCATCGTCAAGTTTAAACCTAATCTCAATTTCACGCTCGAAATTACTCACCTTTCTTCTCTTCGACCTTGATTTCTTCCTTCTTAATTTCTGTTTTTGGCTCTTCCTTCTTCTCTTCCTTTACTTCTTGTTTAGGTTCTTCTTTAACTTCAGGCTGAGGTGTTTCTGCAGGTTTCTTGCTCTTTGTAGGAGCTACTTCATCAAGGGATTTAGTTCCAGATTTTACGACTTTGACGTTTAATTGAGCTATGGAATCAGAAACAGTGTCCCCTCTCACCATTTTTCTTTTCCTCTGGCCTTTTTTCAGAGGATGAAAGCCAGGCGGGGATGAAAGAACTACTCTCTTCCTGACAGTTCCTTTGACCTGAGGATGCATGGGGAACCCATCTTTGTCAGTTCCGCCAGTAATCTTAAAAGTATAACCGCTCAAACCGGCAAAATCTCCGTCTATGTCTTCTCCGATCTTTTTCCCGAGCAATGAATAAGTTTTGGACTGGTCAAGCTCTATCTGGTGAGTCTTTCTTGTTGACGGATTTGATATCACTAATTTCAATGCCATAAGTTCACTCGCATTTTAGATATGTGTGTAAACTCTTAAATGCTTTTAGTTTGATCTGCCTGAATAGACAAATTATCTTGTCGGATAAATCTATCTGTACATTGGATAGTGTGTTGTTTGTGGCCTTTTGTGGAAATAAGCCCAGTAGATTTTTAGCCAATTCCTTATCCAAAGCAAGTATCCACCTTTCTCAAATCTTCTTATTGACCATCTGTTTTTTATTTTATCTTCGACGATGACTTTGCCGAATTTTTTAGCCTTGAATTCAAGATCGGTGTCTTCAGCAACATCCATATCTTCCCTGAATCCTTTCAATTTTTTGAAAATGTCTTTTCTTATCGAAAACCCAATTGAACAAACTCCATTAATCGGCAGCCCGAAAAAATATGAGAGGCGTTGCCAAACACAAAATGATAAGTTGAAGATTTTTTCTTTGATGTTTTTGCAGTCGCAAGAAACGCTGGCCATAACTCCGACAACTCTGTCGTCTTTAAAATGATTTACTATTTTTTTAAGCCAATTTTTATGGATGAGTGTATCGGCGTCGACGAAAGCTAAGATATCCCCTCTTGCAATCTTCGCTCCAAGGTTTCTACCTTTTGAAATGTTACTTTTCTGAACAATAACTCTAGCACCGTATTTTTTAGCTATCTTAACAGTGTTGTCAGTAGAACAGGAATCGCTAACTATTATCTCGAAATTTCTATAAGTTTGGTTTTTAATTGCTTGCAAGCATTTTTCCAAATATTTTCCTTCGTTCTTTGTAGTGATTATTACTGATATCATCGTAATTTCTAATAAGGATGGTACAAATAAATATCGTAAAGTAGTAAAATACCACTGACCTCAGTGGTAAAATAAGGTTTTATTATACGGTTAAGAAGGTTTAATAATGGAAAAGAAAGAAATACTTGAACTTTTGGGAAATTTTGGATTAAGTGAATATGAATCCAAGGCTTACTGTAGTCTGCTTCTGTCCGGCCCGTCAAAAGCTGGGGATTTGAGCTTTGAATCAGGAGTACCGCAGTCCAAGATTTATGAGACTCTTGAGATGCTGATGGAAAAACAGATGATAGAAGTTTTTGAAGGAAGACCAAAAGAATACAAGGCGCTGCCTACAGACCAGGCATTGAGAAATCTCATAGAAGAAAAAGAAGTGGAAATTCAGAAATTGAAGACAAATACAATTAATTTGACGAAAGTTTTGAAGGAGAACAAAGAAGAGAAGGAAGTTCTAGAGGGAGTGTGGATGGTAAAGGGAAGGAAGTTCAACGAATTTTTTGATATTCTTTCGGACATGCTAAACAAATCTGAAAAATATGCAATAGCGATAACCAAGAATTTTTCATATTCGTCCAGATTGAGAGAGGCAGTTAAGAGCTGTAAGAGGAGAAAAGTTGATTTCAAGATCATCGGAATCGGACCTATAACTTCAGATAATTATCTCAGGGCAAAGTGGTACCATGCTAATGGTATTCCAGTCAGAGTTTTCGATACAAACATTCATCCAAGAATTCTTGTTATAGATGGTAAAGAAGTTAATATAAGATTGGACCATGAACACACGAAGAAAAAGTTTGCTTTTCATTCTATTTCTTCCAGAGATCCTTCCCTTGTGAAAGTGATGGACACTTACATGAAAAATCTTTGGAATCATTCGATGCCTGTGGATTTCAAGAAAGTTCCTACATAAAAAGGATAGCGGGGCCAAGATTTGAACTTGGGACCTTCGGGTTATGAGCCCGACGAGCATTCTGTTTATTACTCCAGGCTGCTCCACCCCGCTTTAAACTAATATTATTTCTTCCTTAGTAACTTAAATTTAAGAATTCATTGAATACTACTCTAGTAAGTGGTTAAAGGGATGAATACCACGATATCAAGTTCTAAATTGTAATCAAACCATCTTTCACATCTACTTCATATGAGCAAAAAACGGGCTGAAAAAATTTGGAAAAAAATTATTTTTCTTTTCAAGAAGCTCGTAGAGGAGGTTGAAGGTAATGGAAAATAGAAGGAGACAAGGACTTGTTGAGAGAGGAATGAGATTAATGGCTCCTGCTGCACCGATTATAGGAGGTCTGGCTTGCTATGCGTTTGGATACGGACTCGGGTTTTCTGGAAGCGTGATAGACCAGGCAACTAACTTCGTGATGAATGTGCCACACTACATGGCATCTGGTTTCGACTCGGTCTCAATAGGAACTACACTCGAGCAAGCGACGTATGTTGGAAATGTGGTTTCGAAACCTTTGGCACTTGGCGGGGCTTTGACAGCTTGGAAAGCTTACAGAAGTTTTGTTGATGGAATATTCGGTAGGTCGTAGGAGGTGAAAATATGAGCGAGGATTTGAGATATGTTAGAGACGGAGGATTGGTAGGGTTGATTGAACAGAATAGGGGAAAGCTAGGACTTCTTGCAGGATTGGCCATAGGTGGATACTCGGGAATGAAAGGACCGCAGCTGATAAGAGAGTGGAGGAGCCAGGATGCCAAGACTTTGGTGGAAGAACTGAAAAAACAGGGCTACTCGCTAACGACTACAACTGGAATCACTGATCCATATGCGGCGCTGACAAATGCGATTACGGCTGCAGTAGAGCAGGGATTCAAAAACGGAGTTGCGCAATTGAAGACGGAGCGAAAGTTATGAGCCAAGGAAAAAATGAGGACATGCTAAAGCCTCTTATTTACTCTTTTTTGAAGGCTGGTATGTCCATCCCTGATCATATGAATGAATACAGAAAAGAAGTTGCAAAGCAGGAACCTCTGCAACTTGAGGACATTTTGAAAGTTGTTGGAGAAACTGTAAAGCCGTATGAAGAGATGATACCTCCTTCATACAGAGTATTCTTCAAACTTGCGAGATCAGGAGCACTGTCGTATGTGATGAAGATTGCTGAGAAGTTGGCAGGTGATTGAAATTGGCAGAGTCTTCGAATACTGGACAAGATGGAAAGATTTGGAAGTCACTCCAAATACAGCTCCATACTTTAGAGCAAACAAATCTCTATACGAAGAAAGATTGAAGAAGCTGCAAGATCTGGCAGATGAAATAGTCTTAGATAACAATATTCCAAAATCTTATCAGGATTCGCTCTCGCAACAAGTTTTTAATTCGATAATAGTTATCGGAAGACCGAACAGAAATGAAGCGGAAGAACTCGTAAACTACGCTCTGGTATTTGCAGGCGGGGTGACTTTGGGAGCAATTGGAAAAGACATACTGAAATAATGTTAAAAAGACAAAAAATAATAGAAGAGTATGGACGAGAAGTTTACTGTAACTCCTTGGGAAGTTAGAGGGAATGTAGACTATGAGAAACTGGTAAAGGAGTTTGGAACGAAGCATATAGATCAGAAACTTTTGGAAAGAATCAAGAAACACACTGGAGAACTGCATCCATTTCTGAGAAGAAAGATTTTCTTTTCCCACAGAGATCTGGATTGGATTTTGAACGAATACGAGAGAGGGAATAAGTTTTTCTTATACACTGGCAGAGCTCCATCAGGCCCGGTCCACATGGGACATATGATTCCATGGATTTTCACAAAGTGGCTTCAGGACAAGTTTGATGTGGAATTGTGGTTCCAGTTTCCGGACGAAGAGAAATTCCTGTTCAAAGAGGATTTGACTTTAGAGCAGACTTCAAGATGGACTAGAGAGAACGCATGTGATATTATCGCTTTGGGATTTGATCCGAAAAAAACATTTTTCCTCATTGATACTGTACATGCCAACCTGATGTATAAGGAAGCGTGCAAGGTAGCCAAGAAGATAACATTCTCTACGGCAAAGGCAGTCTTTGGATTCAATAATGAGACTAACATTGGTTCGATATTCTATACGGCCATGCAAGCAGTCCCTGCGTTTTTGCCTTCTGTTTTGAAAAAGAAAAATGTCCCATGCCTGATTCCCGCCGCCATTGATCAAGACCCTCATTGGAGGATAACAAGAGACATCGCCTCAAAATTAGGATACTACAAGCCAGCCCAGATCCACAGTGTTTTCCTGCCGGGACTGGAGGGAATGATGGAACAGGGAAAGATGTCTTCGTCGGAGGAAGAGTCTGCTATTTTTACAACTGATGCTCCTGAAGTTGTGAAGAAGAAGATAAACAAATATGCATTCTCTGGAGGGGCGGATACTGTTGAAGAACATAGGAAGAAGGGAGGGAATCTTGATGTGGATGTTTCTTATCAGTGGTTGACTTTCTTCGAGGAAGATGATAAGAAATTGAAGAAGATCCATGACGAATACAAGTCTGGAAAGATGTTGACAGGCGAATTGAAACAGATTTTGATTGACAAGATGAATTCTTTCCTGAAAGATCATCAGAAGAAAAGAGAGAAAGCAAAAGATCAAATAGACAAATTTGTTTTCAAAGACTGATTATATGAAACCTTTGATTTCTGTTATAATTCCCACATATGACGAGGAAAAATACTT
Source organism: Candidatus Aenigmatarchaeota archaeon (assembly GCA_043797345.1). Taxonomy (GTDB): domain Archaea; phylum Aenigmatarchaeota; class Aenigmatarchaeia; order CG10238-14; family SCSR01; genus JAGVVV01. The sequence continues at coordinate 5,066 of JAZDPU010000053.1, forward strand.
GGAAAGTACAATTCGGTCTATAAAAAATCAATGCTATGATGGGAAATATGAAATAATTGTTTCGGATGGAGGGAGCAAGGACGGAACTTTAAAGATAGCCAAGAAATATAGAATAAAAACAGTTGTAAATGGACGGGGCATATCGCTTGGGAGAAATGCTGGAGCTGAAGCGTCGAAAGGGGGCATATTGCTGTTCATAGACGCAGATACGATCATCATGCCAAATTTGTTGAGCGAATTTGAAAGAAGTTTCAGGAATAAAAATGTTGTTGGCGTGACATGTTCGATAATGCCCTCGAAAATGGATGTCACCAACTTATCGCATTACCTTGCCTACAACAGCATAACAAATTTGGGAGTAAAAACTATCTACCCACGTGTGGCAGGAACATGTGTTGCTTATAGAAGAAACGAGTTTTTTGAAATCGGAGGTTTCGATGAAAAAATAAATGCGTTAGAAGATTTGGACATCTCACAAAGAATATCGAAATTGGGAAAAATAATTTTTAATGAAAATACATTAGCAGTTACTTCTGCAAGAAGAATAGAAAGATATGGGAATTTCAAATTTCTGGGAAAACTGGCGAAACTTTATCTTAAGTTGTTGACCAAACAGAAAATTGAAATTAAAGAATATAGACCTGTAAGATGAATTTCTAAATATGGGAATGAACATTGATAAGAGAAATCTGGCATTTTTATTTTTGGGGGCATTGATAGCAATTTCAGCAGAGCAACTGCTTTGGTGGGATTTGATTGTCTCTGAGAGGACTATTCATAATGACTTCTGGATTCTAATTTCCGAGGATGTGAAGAGCTTTGAGGAGGGATCGAAACTGAACGTAATTTACACGACAGATGCAAGCCAGGCAAGATTAGTTTTTAATATTTGGGAAGTGCTACTTGTAATATTTGTAGTTGCCTTGTTGATTTTAATTTTAAAGGAGAAGAGAAATGGCAGAATACAAGCTCACTGAAGAAGGAGAAGGATATCTGAAAAATGGACTTCCAGAAAAGAATTTGATCAAGTTTCTGGATTCCCTTCCTCAGAAGACCGCGACAATTGGAAAGACTTTCTCCCAGGTTAAAAATTACCCTATTGCACTAAAATGGGCTATGGAAAAGAACTGGGTTCTCAAGCAGGCTGACAAGCTGACTTTGCTGAAACCTCCGCACGAGACTGAAGAGGAAATCGCCCTGAAAAAAATATCAGAAGGAAAGAAGGTGGATGAGAAGATTTTGAATGTCTTGATCCAGAGAAATTTGGTGATGAAGGTAAGCGAGACTTTTGTAATTACTGAAAGGGAGCTGGCAAAATCTGGAAATGTGATTGACAAGCTGACGCATGAGATGATTGTGACAGGGTTGTGGAAAGACAAGAAGTTCAAACAGATAGATGTTGAAGTTGTGAGGAAGAAATTAAAAAAATCGACTCCAGGAAAAAGGCAACCTTACAATCAGTTCTTGATGTATGTGAGAGAAAAATTGGTCAAACTCGGATTCAAGGAGATGGTTGGACCGACTATTGAGATGGAGTTCTGGAATTTCGATGCTTTGTTCCAGCCGCAGAACCATCCGGCAAGAGACTGGACTCAGACTTATTCTCTGAAATCCCCGAAAGAACTGGGAAGGCTTCCGTCTAAACAGATTGTGGAAAGAGTGAAAGCAACCCATGAGGATGGATGGAAGACTGGATCGACTGGATGGAAATACAAGTGGAATCCTGAGATTGCTTCAAGATTAATGCCGAGGGCTCATGACACTGCGATCACTCCAAGATACATGGCCAAAGGGCTGGAGATTCCTGGAAGGTATTTCGACATGGTCAGATGCTACAGGCCGGATGTGATAGACGCGACGCATGGGGTTGAATTCATCCAGACAGGAGGAATAGTAGTAGGAAAGGATCTGACTTTCAAACATCTGTTAGGATTGTTGAAGCAGTTTGCTGTTGAGATTGCTGGGATAAAAAAAGTAAAGTTCTTCACAGATTATTATCCGTTCACAGAGCCGTCAGTGCAGATTTCAGGACTGCATCCGAAGTTGGGATGGATTGAATTGGCAGGTGCTGGAATTTTCAGGCCTGAGTTGACAGAACCTTTGGGAGTGAAAGAACCGGTTCTCGCATGGGGATTCGGGATCGACAGATTGGCGATGAACGCTTTGAAGATAAATGACATCAGGGAACTGTTCACAAGAAATCTGGAATGGTTGAGAAATCAAAAGGTGGAAAAATATGCCAAAGCTTGAAATTTCATATTCGGATTTGTGCTCGTTGATTGGAAAGAAGATTCCGATTGAGAAATTGAAAGAGGATATTCTTTTTTCAAAAGGAGAGATTGACAGTGTTGAAGGTGATTTGCTAAAAGTTGATTTGAAGGATTCGAACAGGCCTGACCTGTGGTCTGCTGAGGGAGTTGCCAGAGAAATTCAGGGGAGAGTGACAAGCAAGGTTGGACTGCCTGATTATGAAATAGCAAAAGGAGATTTGGTTGTAAAAGTTGATAAAAAAGTTTCTTCGGTCAGACCTCTGACAGTCTGTGCTGTTGTCAAAGGATTGAAGATAGATCAGAATGTCCTCTCACAGATGATTCAACTTCAGGAAAAGGTTGCGACGACTTTTGGAAGGAACAGGAAGGAAGTTGCAATCGGGGTTTATGATTATCACAAGATTAAACCGCCGATAAGATACACGACTGTCGAGCCTGAAGGAATTAGATTTGTTCCGCTTGAATTCAAGGAGAGGATGACTCCGAAGGAGATTCTGGAAAAGCATCCAAAAGGGAAGGAATTCGGGCATTTGCTTGAAGGATGTAAGGAATATCCGATTTTCATTGATGCGGCTGACGAAGTGCTGTCTCTCCCTCCAGTAATCAATTCAGATTACACAGGAAAAGTCGAGGAAAGTACAAGAGATGTGTTTATTGAATGCAGTGGATTTAATTTCAAGTTCTTGGTTCCAGCGCTGAATGTGCTTATTGCTGCGTTGGCTGACAGAGGCGGGAAGATTGAATCGGTGAGGGTGGAATATCCTGACAGAAGTATTTACACTCCAGATTTCACTCCTAAGAAAGCAAGCGTGGATGTTAATTTTATCAAAAAAGTTTCTGGCTTGAACTTGAACCAGAAAGAGATTGTCAAACTTCTCTTGCAAGCGCGGTACAATCCGACTGTCAACGGAAAAAGAATCGAAGTCCTCTATCCGGCTTATCGTCAAGACATCATGCATCCGAGAGATGTTGTTGAGGATGTGATGATTTCTTATGGA
>JAZDPU010000054.1:0-3472 GCA_043797345.1 Candidatus Aenigmatarchaeota archaeon
GCATACAAATGCGACTTGTCCTACAACAACGGCATGAATGAAAATGTCATTTTGATTTATCTCGTATCACTCAAATCAACAGGTTCAGTAAAAGATCCTACGACTTTCACACTTCCTCAAATACAAGGCCAGATTTCCCAGCCTTACTATTGCAGCTCGCTTGGGACCGGCACTTATTACGTCACATGGCAAGCTTATTTGCAATCAGACATCAAAAAAGTGAATCCGATTGCCTGGTCCACAGCCTCGGAATTGCAGACAATAATTTGTAGTTAGGTGTTAAGATGAAAAAAAACAATATCAGATTCGGAATTTTCATTATCTCAATTCTATCAGCATTTTTAATATCCGCCTTCCCAACATTTGCCGCAAACATCACCTGCACTCCATGCAACCAGGGAAATTGCAACTGCAACATCGGCATTTGCACAAGCGGCCTCTTGACAATTTACAAGAATTCGGATTGCTCAGGATCTCCAGTTTTCAAAATTCCATTCACTAACGGTGCTGCCATCTGGTCGCCTGATTCGTTTGGAGCCTACTACGGAAAGGCTTTATGTGATGACAGGACAACAAAATCAGATTGTCCCAAGATAGACGTTTCGCAGATTTCAACTTCTTGCAATAATGTTGTCTGCGAACAGCAATGCAAAAACCAAGGAAACGTCACAGGAGTGTGCAATTCAAACAATCAGTGCCAATGCTCTGGAGTCGTGACTGATGATACATGCAGTGATGGCACTTCTTATGGTGACTGCTCATCTGAAAAACCAAAACTCTGTTCAACCTCTGGAAGTTTGACTGACGACTGTGATAAATGCGGTTGTCCAGACGATTTGCCTATTTGCAACACTGATGGCTCGTGTGATCAAAAATCCAATCCTACTCCTGGAGATTCAGGGATCTGGATTTGGTTAATCATAATCATCATCGTGATCGTTGCCGTAGTGGCCTATTTCATATTCTTCAGAAAAAAATCAAAGCAAACTCCAAAAGCAGCTTACGAGGACCTGTATAGAAAATGGTCCAGATGAAAGTATAAGAAGTTTGATTCTCAACATATCATCAATTAGCAGTATCGATAACGGAGGTGTACTGATGTCAGAGAGAGCAGAAGACAATGTGATATTCGTTGGCAAGAAACCTTCCATGGCTTACGTCCTAGGAGTGATGACTCAATTCAACAACGGGCAGCCTGAGGTTCACATAAAAGCTAGAGGAAAATCGATTTCACGTGCGGTCGACGTGGCTGAGATTGTGAGGAAAAGATTTCTCAACGATGTCCAAATTAAAGACATCCAGATAAACACAGAAGAGAGAGAAATGGAAGACAAGTCAAAAATAAACGTCTCGACAATAGAAATCATACTTGGAAAATGAATTACCTTTCAAGGAAGAAAGTCTTTCTGTGTACATGCCTTTCCATAACTTTGTGTATTAGCATCTCCATCTTATCCCCAATTCCAATGATATTATTTTCTTCCATCAGTTTACAAGCGGCAATGAGTTTGCTGTTCTTCTCAGAATAAATCGTGAAAAGTTTGTCTCCTTTATTCACTCTGTCTCCGAGCTTCTTGTAAATGTAAACACCCGCGCCATGATCTTTCGGAGTCCCGGCCGTTCTAGCCAGCTCCACAATTCCAGTATTGTTTATCCACAGGACAATTCCAGATTTTTCCGCATGCACATCCAACGAACAATCGCCAATTTTCATGTCCTCTGGTCTTATCTTGTCGTCACCTCCCTGTGCTGCTATTATCTCCCTCAGTTTTTTTTCCGCTTTTCCGGATTTTATGGTCTCTCTCGCTAAAATTTCTCCATCCTTCTTTCCAGCCATTTCAAGCAACATTCCAGCTATATGGCAAGCCTTATCAATCACATCAACCAAATATTTTGCTCTTGTCAGAACTTCCAGCGCCTCGCGAGCCTCGAGAGCTGGTCCGATTGCATGGCCGATTGGCTGTTCACCATAAGTCAATGCACATTGAGTTTTTATCCCAAGTTTATCTCCAAGGGTGATGAAATCTTTTGCCAGCAAATCAGAATCTCCTATGGTTTTCATCTTCGTTCCCCTTCCAGTGGGAATGTCAATCACGAGATGCGTCGCTCCGACAGCTTTTTTCTTTCCCATTATAGACGGCAACAGCATGGGGTCGATGGAGAGAGGAAATTCAACTTGTATGAAAATATCATCCGCAGGAGCAAGTCTTAGTGCCCCGCCCCAGATAATGCATCCATTTGTTTTCTCCACAATTTTTTTCATCTCATCCACATTCAAGGACACAGGCATCAGCGTCTCAGCTCTGTCAGCTGTTCCGGCAGCAGAAGTTATAGCTCTCGACGAAGTTTTAGGAATTGCAAATCCATTCGCGGCGATGATAGGAACTACCAGAAGGGTTGTCTTATCCCCAGGAACTCCTCCAACCGAATGCTTATCCAAAATAATTTTTTTCTTTAATTTTAATCTGTCGCCAGTTTGTATCATCGCCATAGAAAGATTTGCAGCTTCTTCCAAGTCCAAACCAAAATTATTTAACGTCGTCACAAACGCCGCGATTTCTATTTCGCTCAAATTTCCTTCAACGACATCTTTTACTATCTCATTTATTTCTTCAAAAGTCAGCTTCCTTCCTTTCAATCTGTTGATGATATGGACCAAAGATACCGGGAACTTTGCAATCTCAACTTCAATCTCACTTCCTTCTTTCAGCCCAAAATAATTTTCCACTTCCTCGTAAAACCCAATCAGTCCTTTCATTCTATGTTTCGTTATGTTGACAATTACAGTCATTTCGTTTTTTCCAGAATGCAGTTTAGCTCTGCCCAGGCTTCTGATTCCCAGTTCTTCTGCATCATCTTTGTTCAAGACTACTACAGGCTTTCCTCCAGCCTCAAGCCCAAGGAATTTTATTTTTAACTTCATTGTCCTTTACACGCTCCATTTACACATCCACATGTTTGGTTTGGCTTCGTCGAGATCACTTGTGGGCAAATGACAGTTTGCGGGCAGGCTATCATGCCTTGCATGACTGTTGTGCTCGAGCAATCCCATTCAGCTCCTACATTCTCAGGGCAGCAGTTTGTAATTCTCCACACACATTCATTATCATTTGAACAATAGTTTTTATTTGTAAGTTGGAACCAAGAAATATTTCCTTTCAAATAATTCACCAGGCAAATGCCAATCACAATAGAGAGTAAAACAACAATTGATACGTAAATCCAAGTTTTCATCCGATCACTATATTGGTGTCGCAGTTCCCCACTTGTCAAGTGCAAGCCTGAGTTCAGGATGTTTTTTCGCATATTCATTCAGCGGAATGCCTTTCATAGTAGCATCTATTGCTTGAATTGCCGCTTTCGCTCCTTGTCTCGTTCCTTTAGGATGACCGTGAATGCCGCCACTGACCAAAAGACCGAAATCATTCCCCAGTATATCCATAACTTTTGGAACTATTCCTGGGTGAAGCCC
>JAZDPU010000055.1:0-2537 GCA_043797345.1 Candidatus Aenigmatarchaeota archaeon
TTCTTCTTTTTCATTGCTTGGTGAGTGTAATAAGACCACAGGCCATACAAGACAGAAATCAAAAATCCGACAAATAGGAAATATGGATTAGATGCGAAATTTCTCATAAATGAGGAAATTCCTCCTGTAGTTGAAGCTGAAGAAATAATCAGTCCGCCTGTCGCCATAAGAATTCCAATTCCGACTAGCAACTTTTGATATGTGGAGAGTTTTGGTCTTTGTTTAAACAAAATTATGAGAAAGAATATTACTGAAGCAAAAGAAACGAACGGGAAGACAACTATGAGAAAATTTGACATTAACGCATATAATAAAAGTATAGCAGCAATGCCAGGGAAAATTCCTGAAAGAAAGGCTTCCTTCTGAAAAAATATTTTTTTCTTCTTCAGAACCACCAGAAGAAAAGAAATCACAGTAGCCAACAGATATATTATGAAAACTGAGAGAATTGGTGATTGGAAAGTGGAAAGTTTGTCGAAAAAACCAAAAAGGCTAAAAAATATTGGAGCCAGAATTGCTGTTGTCAACCAATTCATTCAATATCCTACTTCTATTCTAAAACTTCTTCCAGTTTCTCTATTACTTCAGCGCTTCCCCTGTCGATTATGTAAGGTCCTAGTCTTGGTCCTCTCTCTGAATTTAGGAGAATCATGTATATCGCCCTGAAAAATTCCACTGGTTTTATCCCGTGCCTCTTTGCAATCTCGAAAATCTCTTTCTGCAGCTTCTCCCCGTCTTTCTCACTGTGTATCAAATCTATCAGATCTTTTACTCCAGCCTTCACTTCACCTGGAACTTCAAGCTTCGTCACCTCTTTCGGCGAGTATTTCTGTTGCCAGGCCTTTGCCAACTCCAGTCTTTCCAAAATTTTCTTTCCATTCTTTTTTGAAACTTTCTTCAGATGTCCAAATTCCTTCAATTTGTTCAGCGTGAATTTCATCTGTTTTTTCTCTGGGAGTATCTTCACAATTTCTAGAAATACGGAAAATGGCGCGAGATGTTCGTATGATTTTGAAATTGGCTTGATCTGGAGCATCTCGAAGAGTTTCTTTGAATTAATTTTATCTCTCTTACTTTCCACTTTTTTGATTCCATAATAAATTTTTTCAAGATTGTCATATTCGTCAAACATGTTAGGAATGTCAGTCCATCTGAAATTTCTCTCTCTCATCGGATCTTTCAAAAACAGCAGTCTCAAAAGTTCTGGAGTTGCAACTTTCAGCCAGTCGTGAGGATAAACTATGTTTCCGACAGACGCAGACATTTTCTTTCCGTCAATTACAAGATGTTCATAGAAAATTGGAATTATCGACGGGAAACCTAAAACTTTTTCCAGAATCTCTTGGTTGATCCAGAAAGCGCTTCCAGGAACTATATACTCCTTCCCATATCCCTCTGCTCTGACATTCCAGTGCTTTAGTTGAACAGCCAATTCGCTCTTGTAAACTAATTTTCCATTCCCTTTCGATGGATTATCCACACCTTCGTATCCGCATCCAACTGCAGTCTGAGTCTTGAACTGGTAATCTTTGCAGACATAATGAACTTTCCCTTTTTCAATCTTCAGAACTCTTGGAGTGATGATTTTCCCGCAGTTTTTGCAAATAGGCTGCCATGGACTCCAGTCTTTTGCCAAAGGTCTATCCTTCGGCCTGTTCTTGTTCTGAATCTCGACAATCTTTTCATGATTTTCCAAAATCTTTGCAATCTCTTTTTTAAAAGATCCTTTCAGATATTCATCCCTCATCGAGAAGATTTTCATCTTGCTTTGGATGAACTGGTTGACAACTTTCAGATACAATGATCTATGGTGCTCTTCATACGACTTGTGGCATCCTTCTGGATCAGGAATATCTGTAACTGGAACTCCGATATACTGCTTGTAACTTTCTGGAACTCCCTTGGGTATCTTCCTCAGCGGATCCACATTGTCAGCAGTCCAAATGAACTCTGACTTGAAACCCAAATCTGTCAAAGACCTATGAACAGTCTCTACTCTGATAGTGTCGCTTAATCTTCCAATGTGCAAAACTCCTGAGATTGAAGCTGCGGATTTTACCACGAATTTCTTGAAGTTCGGGGCCGGCTTGTCCAAATACTTGAACTTCTTCATCCCAGTTATTTCTTTAGCTATCCTGTCGGTCCAAAACGTGTATTCCTTCTCTTCCATCATCAAACACTATTAACTAATTTCTTTGAATAAAGTATATATGAGAATTCTCAAAATAAATCCTCTGCTTCCGGAAAGGGAAATACTTCTTGAAGCAGCTGGGATCATCAGAGAAGGAGGAATTGTTATCTATCCTACAGAAACTGTCTATGGATTAGGTGTGGATGCGTTTGATGCAAATGCAGTTGAAAAGGTTTTTTCGATTAAATCGAGAGAAAGGCGGAAGCCGATTTCTGTCGCAGTGAAAAATTTAGATGAGGCGAAAAAATTAGTAGAATTTAACGAGTTGGCTTTGAAAATTGCTAAAAAATTCTTGCCAGGCCCTTTGACATTGGTGCTTCCATTGAAAGACAGCAGATTAGAACAA
>JAZDPU010000056.1:0-3022 GCA_043797345.1 Candidatus Aenigmatarchaeota archaeon
AGCATTTCCTACGGCATACGGCAAATATCTGAAAAAGTAATGGTTGCTCAAAAGAAATGTCAGTACTGAATTGAGGACTGCCACTGTTATCGAAATTATAATTCCAAAGTTCACAAATCCGACCGTCTTGACAGTCCCTGCCAAAAAGCCAATGATGACATATTCAGGGATTGTCCAAACAAGATAAGTGCTGATTGCATATCTCCCGATGACCAAGTGAAGGATCAATAAAAAGAACCCCACGGTCATACCAGCCGTCGGCCCCCAGACAAATCCGACTAAGATTGTCGTGAATGTTACAAGTTCAATCCCCATGTGTTTGATTGGCTGGAAGAAAAGTATAACAAACGCCAATCCGATTGTCGCAATCATCATGAAGAAAACAAACACAGCTTTCGAGAATATCAGGCCGATGGCAAGGAATGGTAGTATCACTAGCAATAACTGGAAAATCTTCGACTTGCTATATTTCTTAAACTCCATACAGAATAATTAAATATGCAAATTATTTATCGAGGAGCGGAAGCAGTCCTTTACCTAGATAATTTCGATAATCAGGAGGTCCTGGTCAAAGAGAGGATAAAGAAGAACTACAGGTTGAAGGAAATCGACGAGAAGATCAGGAAATTGAGGACAAGAAAAGAACTGAAGCTTCTGACCGAAGCAAGGAAGAACGGCATCCCGACTCCAAAGATCTATGAAACTGATGAATCCACCAGTAAAATAATCATGGAATTTATAGACGGGACGAGGATTAAAGAACTACTCAACTCTTCAGATGAAAAAACTGTGATAAAAACCTGCCAGCAAATAGGAAGGCTGGTGGGAAAACTCCACTCCGCAGGCATAGTCCACGGCGACCTGACAACTTCGAACATGATACTGAAAGACGAGAAGATCTACTTCATCGACTTCGGACTGGGAGAATTTTCCAGAAGGATCGAAGATCAAGGTGTTGACATGAATCTCCTCAAGGAAGCCGTCCAATCAACTCACTTTAGAATTTTAGTCACATGTTGGGATAACATACTTAAAGGTTACGGACAAGAATATAAGAACGCCGAACAAGTAATTATGAAGGTTGATGAGATTGAAAATAGGGCTAGGTATGCTAAAAGGAAATAGCAAGTATGAAACCCTTGAGAACTGGCTAATCCTATTGATAACATTCGGAGCTGTTCTCTTCGGTGCAGGCATCGGTCTATCTGCAATAAACACAAAAGGGATTCCTGCCATAACAGCCATGATTGGAATCTTCGTCAGTTTTATCTTCACGGTAGCTCTTGTCTTCGTCTGGGTTGCCAAGGACATTTTTGGGCATTGAGGTCTCCACATGGCTCGAGTCTACAGTCGTAAAAAAGGAAAGCATGGAAGCCACAGGCCACCTGCAAAAATAATTCCAAGGTGGATGAGGTTCAAGAAAACCGATATCGAGCAGCTTGTTATCAATCTTGCGAAAGAAAAGCACAACTCCGCAGTCATCGGCACAATTTTGAGAGATCAGTATGGGATTCCTGACGTCAAGCTAGTCGCAGGAAAAGGCATCACAAAAATTATGAGAGAGCATAAATTATATCCTCACATGCCTGAGGACATGCTGAACATGCTTAGGCAGGCAGTCGAGCTCAGGGCCCATCTTGGAAAATTCAAAGGAGATACAAATTCAATAAAGGCTCTTTCTCATTTGGAATCTAAGATTAGGAGAGTAGGAAAATACTATTCTCGCGAGGGAGTAATCGAGAAAGGTTGGAAATACGACCCAGAGAAGGCCAAACTTATAATCCAGCAGAAGTGATTGAATGGCAACGACCAAAAAAACTAAGACAAAAGAATGGTATTCGATCATCGCTCCTAAGATGTTCGACGAGAGAGAGATTGGAAAGACGATGATATCAGATCCTGCCCATCTTGTCGGAAGAAAAGTCAACCTGAGCATGCTTGAATTGACAAACGATTTTTCAAAATACTATATGAAAATTAGTTTTAAAGTGGACAAGGTCGATGGGAATAATGCTTATACTGCTTTTTCTGGAACCGAGGTTGCCAAAGATTTCCTCTCGAGGATGGTCTTGAGGAGGATAAGAAGGATTGACAACGTCGAGAACATCACGACCAAAGACGGAACTAAACTAGTTGTAAAATCCATCGCAATCGTCCCAAGAAGGATAAAATCGAGCATCGAGAAAGTAATCCGCGTAGAAATCAAGAACATGCTGAAAGAACAAGTCGAGAGCATGTCACTTGAAGAATTCATCAACAACATTCTCTCCGATACTATAAAAAACAAAATTCTCCAGCACATCAGGAGAATCTACCCGGTAAAAACTTTTGAAATCAGAAAGGTCCAATCAAGCAAATAAATATTGGATGATGAACGGAGCTATAGTATTCACTAAAAATATTGTCACAGTGATCAAAGTCACACCGATTGTTATCTTCATGCCATATTTTTTGCTTATCTTTTCTGCCAGGGCTTTCACCATCAGCCCTCCGTCCAATGGATACAACGGAGCCAAGTTGACAATCGCAATCGTGTAGTTCAATATCCACATCCATGTGAACAGATTCATGAATCCAAAAAAAGAATCTTTATCGCCATTCACCAGAGGCTCTACTGTCACGCCAAGATATGCAATTGACGAGTTCACAGGATTTGAAGCAGTTTTAACATTGAACGTCTGCTCTGCATTCTGAAGAGTCACAGTCTCCCCAGGCTTCACTTCTACAAAATATTTTGCAAAATATTGCTGCGACAAATATTCGAAATATGAGATTGTCAGCGGGGAATTGTTTATCTCAGTAATCACAGTTCCATTTGTAATCCCAGCTGCAGCCGCAGGACCGCCTGCATTGACTTCGCTTCGCCATTAACAGAATTTACCAGCACTTTTCCAACCGCCACCTGCAGGGCAGCCGCCAGGGCTTTGGGATTGGGCGTGTCGAGACACAGGGGGATATCAAATTCCGCATTGAGCATCTGCACCACCCTGGGCAGAAGGGCGACATCATCGATGCCAGGCAC
>JAZDPU010000057.1:0-3766 GCA_043797345.1 Candidatus Aenigmatarchaeota archaeon
GCGAAGAGGGAATGTAGATTGCTGACATTGAGGAGGATGAGGAAGCAGGGATTGAAGCTGCCTGTTTTTGAGATAGATCCCAAGCAGTGCAAGAAATGTGGAAACTGCCTGGAGAATGTAGGATGTCCGGCGATAACAAAAGAAAATGGTGTTTATAAAATTGAAGGAGATTTGTGCAACGGCTGCGCTCTATGCTTCCAGCTGTGCCCGAATCATGGTATCCATCCGGTGACTGAATGAAAGATTTCAATTTAGTGATAGTCGGAGTCGGGGGACAGGGAATCCTTACACTTGGGAATATTGTCGCAGAGGCAGCGATGAAGGAAGGTTTCGATGTCAAGACTTCTGAACTTCACGGCCTGGCGCAGAGAGGCGGACCGATACCCTGCCATGTAAGATTCGGAAAGAAAATTTATTCTTCAATTGTAATGGAAGGAGATGCTGATCTGGTTATCGGACTGGAACCTTTGGAAGCGCTGAGAGCAGCATACTATGGCTCGAAAAAAAAGAAGACTGTGTTTGTGTTTGACACGTGGAGGATTATCCCATCTTCAATCTTAACCCAGAAAGAGGCTTATCCTTCGTTAAAGGAAATTCAAAAGGATTTGAAAAAGTTTGGGTCGAAAGCTGTCTCTCTGAACGCATCTGATATTGCGAAGAAGGAAACTGAAAGGGTGGTTTACACCAATGTCTATCTCCTTGGATACTGCGTTGGAAAGAAGCTCATTCCACTGAAGAAGAATTCCATATTGGAAGGAATGAAATCTGTTGTTCCTGAGAAATATTTCGAGACGAACAAGAAAGTCTTTGAGCTGGGAATGAAGAAGTGAATTCATCAAGTCATACAGAGTGATTGAATCTCTCTTGTGACATCACGGACGTAATGTGCAATGCCACGATTTTTTGAAAATGCATCTTCTGGAAACCACCGCCCTCGCTCATTGGTTCCGATGTATTCTGTTGGTTGAGCTAAAAAATAGTTTATAACAATCAGATTGTTTCTCCTGTTCTTAATTTCCCTGTAGGGGCCGAAAATAATTTTACCCCGCATGCCTGCTCTGATTTCCATGGCCCTGACGGCAGCATCGATATCTGCTTCTTGAGAGCCTACTTTTTCAGTAGGGGCAACCCATAAACCGCGATATGAGGATTCCCTGTTGTCCTCAAAGACTAAGCAATAAAGGTCTTCGTCTTTTATGAAAACCGTAGAAAGTTTTACCAATCTCCTTACCTGCGAATTTACAGCAGGTTCAGCTGAAGGCTGGATGACTTGTGATGCAAACATAATTTAAACGAAGCTTTAAAATATTTAAAGCAACAGTAGCCTAAGCATTTAAAGTTTTTTATACATCTCTACTCTATGAAAGCCATAATAATTGACGATATTTCTTTTAGACAAAGGGCTCGTGAATTTCTTCACCGAAGACCGGTGGCCACTCCTAGAATCGTCAAAGCTGAAATCAATGGAGATACTTTAGAAATATATTGCCAGGGTGACGGGACAGGAGTTTACAAGGTTGGAAAAATCTTTGAGCCAGGAAGTTATTTACTTTTAGGTGGAGAGACCAAGGTTTCTGGAAAAGAAGGAACGTCAGTTGTGAGAGTCAAACAGCCGTCAATAGGAGACATGTATAAGGTAAATGTATACGGTGTCACATCTTCTCATTATAGTCATGAAACTGTACTTGTTATCTGAAAACTGACAAAATGTTTTTTTCCTAAATCAAAGATGTGAGACCTAGAATCAAAACAATTCCCATGATTGTCGCTAAAAATATTCTCCAGTTCGGATATTTGTATGTCTCTGGTAAAAGGTTCACAGTTCCGATGTATAGGAACTCTCCTGCGAATACTGCGAGCATCAGGGAAAGGAATGTTTGGTTGATGTTGAACAAGAATGTCAAGGAGATTCCCAAGGCAGGAGCAATAGATCCAAAAATCAGGAATTTCATCGCATTTTTCACATGATGCCTGTTCTTCAGCATCACTGTCACAGTATTAATCCCATCTGTAAAGTCATGGAAGATGACAGCCAGAGCTACAATCAGTCCGACTGAAGGATTGATCTGGAAAGCTGCTCCGATTGCTACTCCGTCCAAAAAGCTGTGGATTACCAGACTTCCTGCTCCTATAGGACCCATGATATGGCCGTGGCCCTCGTTCTCCTTGTGGTGGTGGATCAAAAAGTATTTTTCCAAAAAGCTGTAGAACAGGAAAGATCCCACGACAGTCATCATCACATACCGGACTGGCAAATTAACAGAAGCAGAGACTGCCAGGCTTTCGGGCAGGATGTCGAAGAACGTGACTGCGATGAGGCTTCCTGCTGCAAAGGCGAAGAAGTATGGAAGAGCTTTTTTGAATTTTACTGCAAAAACCCCTCCTATCAGTGTAGACAGGAAGGTCACGAATGCCAAGATGATTAGAGTTGAATCCATCAAATTAAATTAGTTTTTATTAATTAATTCCTTTGCAAGTCAGCTTGATATTTTTATCTGCAGTTTGCCCACAGGAGACAATTCATCTCCGCCGTAAATTTTAAAATAATTCTTATGGATTCCTACGCATCTGTCTTGATTGCAATCGTTGCAATTTTTAGGTTTCATATGCCTTCCGCCTTCCAAAAGTGACGGCTCGTACAGGTAATTTATTATTTTCTTGTTCGGGCAGGAGCATAGGGGGCCTTTTTCCACAAACACTTTTTTGATGCCCATCCTTTCCACAGTTTCTACAGCTTCAAGAAGATGTGGATAAACAGTCTGGAGCTTCGGCAGTAAATCAGTATTGTTCATGACATTCCCCTCTGCATCCAAGAAAGAAAATTTCAAATTGATGGATTTGTCCAGATTCAGGATGAATTTTGCAGTTTCTTTCAAATTTGCGATATTCAGTGTAGTCATGACCATGTTGACTTTGAGATTTTCAGGATTGAAGCCGTATTTCAGCAGGTTTTTCATCCCTCCTACGGTCTGGTCCCAGCTTCCTTTTGTCTGGGTTATAGAATCATGGATCTCAGGAATGTGGGAATACAAGGATGTCCTTACAAAAGCCAGGTTGCCGTACTGCAGGATTTTCTTCACAAATTCCTCATAGCAGAACAGTCTCAGGTTGGAGTTCAATATCAACTCTACATTATTCTCTTTTAAAATTTCCATCAGTTGGAAGAATTTTGGATGGACGGTAGGCTCGCCGCCGGAAAAATTAATTGATTTCAGATTCTTATTCTCCGAGATCAGTGATTTCAGCTGCTCTTCAGGAAAAGGATCAGCCTTCACAGTCTTCTGGTGATATTTGTCGCTCATGAAACAGATCTTACAATTGTTGTTGCACTTTTTAGTTATTTTGATCATCATTCCGACTAATACTTTAATGGATAATGAATTATTTAATTTCTCACCGGAGACTGATTTGGACAACTGGAAATTCGTTGTTTACTTTTTGAAATACCAGGCCATCAGGATCAGGATTATCGAGATTAGCACCAGCCACGAGTAGATGCTCCAGTTTATCATTGCCGAGAAAAGCAGGATTATTATCGCGATTGTCGTCAAGACCTGATTTTTTTCAATCTTCTTCATATCATCATTTTCTATCTATGTTAATAAATCGATAGAGGATGTGGAATCTGAAAGCGTCTAATCTATGTTAGGAGAATTTTTTAGCACACCTGTTTTACTAGTTGGGACTCGAGTTCTTTAAGTCTTGTATTTACTCCATCTATGAAACCATAATCATGATCGCAGTGAAAACCCGAAATTCCAATTTT
>JAZDPU010000058.1:0-6936 GCA_043797345.1 Candidatus Aenigmatarchaeota archaeon
TAATATTAACATCTTGATAAATGTTTGTTTATATGGCTTTCACTTTATTGGCTATCTTGAGTGTACTAACCATATTTCTAGTGATTCTCTACTTCAATTTTTACAGCCCGTCATACAAGACAGTCAAAATAAAAGTCGGAAATTTCACAGTCACTGCAGATTTAGCAGACTCGATGCCTAAAATGATTAAGGGATTGATGGGTAGGAAGAGTTTATCTGAAAACAGAGGGATGCTTTTTATTTTTGGTGAGAAGGATAAACCGTCAATCTGGATGATGAACATGTCCATCCCAATTGACATAATCTGGATGGACTCTTCGGGAAAAGTGACTCACATAGTTAAAGATGCTCAGCCGTGTTTCGTGAGCTGTAAAACTTATTCTCCGGAAAAAGAGAGCAAATATGTGTTGGAAGTCTCATCAAACTTCACTGATAGACATGACATTAAGATAGGAACGAAGATAGAGATTCCACTTTAAATTTCTTTACCAACATATGTTTTTCATGAGAAAGCTGATTCCATTCATCATTTTTGCTCTTTTAGTTCCATTAGCATTTGCGCAATTCCAGGTCACTCACCCTGGCCTGAAATTTACCAATTATCAAACCACTTTAACTCAGCCTCCTGGAACATCATCAACCTACACGATGAATGTTAGTAACACTGGGGATGTAAGGCTTGACAAGGTATATCTGTCTCTGTCATTTCTTCCATCAACATGGTATGAGATCGGAGGATCTGAACCACTTGGTATAGGAGAGACCGGAGAATTCACATATAAGATAAAACTTCCGGAAGATGCTAGTGGAAGTATTGATTTGGATCTTACTGCTCATGGAATAAGAGGCTTTGGAGAAGTTACAAAGACATCTGTAAAAATAAAACTAGTTTCAGAAACAATTCTTCCAACACAAACAGAAACAATCACAACTACGACAACTGCCACTACCATGATCAAAGAAAAAGATTTCATTTCCAGCAACGTCAACTACATTGTAATTATCCTAATAGTTTTGATCTTAGTTACTCTAGCTGTAATTCTTAGAAGTTAAGGGCCTTGGTAATGCTCTGGCTGAGGCGATGGTTTTCTTATGAAGAAGAAATAGATTGCTGGAATTGTGAAGGCGATGACAGCAGCAACTACTAAAAGCATGATGTCAAAATCGAATCCGCCACATTTCTCTCCTGGGCAACAACTAACTGTGGCAGTAGTGGTAGTGCAGACACTGATTCCTTTCTGAGCATCTACAGTGCAGGTAGGATTTGATTGCTTTCCATTCGAACATGAAGAAGTGCCACAATCACTATTTTCAGAGCATTCATCTGCAGGAACTGTAGTTGTTGTGGTGGTAGTTGAACTGGTAGTAGAAGTTGTAGTCGTGCCAGCAATTGTTGTCACACCGCTTGTAACTGGAAGGCCGGTGACGACAGCTTTTTCCAAGGTATTCTGGCCTTTAGCAGTGATCGAAACGAGTTGAGTTGAAAATGTGCTTCCAGGAGAATTCAAATTGCTCATTGTATATTGTATCAACAAATAAACCGTTGAATTGGCATTGACTCTGAATGGGGAGGACGACAAATCCAACCTCAGCACACCATCATCGCCCAAATACTGGGCATAACCGACAAGGGATTCACCTTGATCCACGATTCCATTCCCATTAGAGTCATCGAACATCTTTACTACAGAAATTCCATTCTTATCATCTCCTGTTCCAGATGGGATGAAATCAAAAGAGCTTATCAACGCAGGCTCAACGATATCGCCAATGATTTTTATCTGCAGCATCAAACTGTTAGGGCTGGTCGAATCATATGTGTAGCTGTGGCTGGCAGGAGATTTGGGGCCTGTAGAAAATGACAAGTGAGGAATCGGAGCTCTTGTTATTATAATCCCATTACCACCGGCAGTATAAAGGCAGTCAGCTCCAGTCCCGCAAGTTCCAGAGTCGTAGATGTTATTCCTGTTTACATCGGCAAATAGATCATAAGTTCCAGGAATCGAATTGGGATTCCACAAAACTCTGTTGTCAAAACCTCCAGAAGAATTGGCGGTAATGTCTATGGGACCAAGTGCTTGCCCAATAAAGACAGTTTGGTTGGCTAAAGACGAATTGTGAGACATCAAATACAACTTGACCGGTGCAGACCCATTTGTAATATTGTTTGCGACCACATACATTGTCTCGTTTGACATGAATGAGGTCTTTTCTCCACCGCTTGAATTTGTAGTCATGAATACCTGAGCATTGGCTAAACTAGAAAAGGCGAACGATGAAAATATCAAAATTGCCAGCAAAATTATTTTCTTCACATTTATTTTTTGATTTAGCTGATTAATAAAGTTCATGAAGCGACAACAGTAGGAAGATTTTTCAGAATTCTAGTTGCTCTTAATTCACATCTATAAAATAGATCATTTACTTTGTCAACAATATCATTTGGTATGATGTAATCAGAAGGGGAATCTACATTAACATAGTCACGATACACATCACAGCTAAATTTAACGCTTTAAACCGACTGCAATTTTCGAATCTCTTTTACCAAAAATCGTCGGTCTATATCAAATATCATAGAATTTCTTATGGAAAAATAATTTTCTGAAAAAAATTTAAAAAACTTTTTAAGTAAGTGATGCAATATAATTAATAAAGATAAAATGGATAAAAAATATTTTGAAAAGAAACTTGAGCCTATTGAAGTCGACAAAAAAACTGTCTCCGAACTTCTTTCTTCGATGGCAAAAACAGGATTTCAGGGAAAATCGTTAGGAAAAGTTGTAGACGTTTGGGAAGAAATGGTGAAAGATAAAAATTTGACAATCGTCATGGGATATGCCGGATCGTTGAGCACGACTGGACAATGGAAAATTGTGAAATGGCTGATTGAACATAGATATATCGACATTTTAGTTTCGACTGGCGCAAACATTTCTGAAGACATTGTGGAAGCTATGGGATTCAATTATTACCAGGGTTCTCACCATGTCGACGATACTGCTCTTTTCAAGAGCGACATCAACAGATATTACGACGTCTATGGAAAAGAAGACGAGTACATGAAAATGACAGAAATTATTGCAGATTTTATTGTGACTCTTGACGAGAAGCATTCGTACACATCCAGAGAATTCTTGTATCTGTTTGGGAAATGGCTGACAAAAAAAGGAATTCACAGCATTATCGCAACTGCAGCTGAAAATGGGGTTCCAGTTTTCTGCCCAGCGATAATCGACAGCCCGTATGGGGATGCAGCATTGATCGCAAAGGCAAGAGGATTCAATCTGATCATAGATTCAATAAAGGAATATACAGAATTCATGTCAATGTCTGAACATTTGAACGATGTCGGTGTCGTCTATATCGGCGGAGGTGTCCCGAAGGACATAATCCAACTTTTGGCAGTGACTGCAGATTTGATGTATAAAGACAGAAAAGTTCCAAACAGGCCAGGAAAATTGATAAGATCGGGAATCACGAATGAAAACTATTATCCTCACAAATATGCCATCCAGATAACTACTGATTCCCCGCAGTGGGGTGGTTTGAGCGGATGCACATTCGAAGAAGCTACCAGCTGGGGAAAGGAAAGCAAAAACGGGAAGAATGTTGCATGTTATGTCGACGCTACGATTGCCCTTCCATTGATTTCTCACGCACTGAACGAAAGGATTGGCAACAGAAGAAAGCACGCGACTGATTTTTCATGGATGTTTAAATAAAAATAAAAAATTAAAAAATTTCCTACTTGTTCAGCCGAGCTATAGCTATTCCACCAAGCAGATACATGACCAATCCATCCACAAGCAACCATTCAATCAGAAGTGCTACCGGGAGATTAATCAGCAGATACATTGAGAAGAAGAACGGAACTCCTGCCATCAGGAAGAGTGCTAATCCATACTTCAACCCTTTGTTGAATGCCGTCCCTTTCATGATTCCTTTCACCTTTTCATAAATCAAACTGTAAATCAGTCCGACTATGAAAACGAATCCGATAGAAAGGAGGTAGAATTCCGTTGGAGGAGGACCGGCAGCAGGCATCATTGCCTTGCTCCACACAGGAAAGTAAGTTGGATCCGTGTAGTAGCTCATTGTCAGCATCGATGAAACTGTGTGGATCACTTGGCTGATCACCACGTAAGCTATAGCTGCAAGAAGAATTCTTACCTTGTTTATCTTTGCCATTATTTCACTTGATTAAAGTTAATTTGGGTGAATAAAAAGATTACCGGAAATCTGCTACCTCATGTTTATAAGTCGGACGGAATCTCAAGAAAGAAATTGAAGTAACTTAAATAGGAATTTTTCCATATTTTCAGTATGCCGAAGCGTAAAAGAAAACAGGAAGACATGACTGACGAAGAATGGAGAAATTGGGGAGAGAATTTCGGGAAGAGAATGGGAAAGAGAGGAAAAGATTTTGGAGAGGAAATGTCGCAGATGGGTGAAAGAATTGGAAGACGTGTCAAGCAAAAAACAAAGGAGAAAGGAATGAGAAACTGGTGGTTCGAAACTCTGGGTTTCATCGGACCTCTGATTTCAAGCGTTTTCGGACTGGCGTGCCTGGCCATTGGAATATGGTTCCTTAATTTTGTAAATCTGGGAGTCGGGAGCACATTCATCTCATCCCTTTCCAATTTCCTTTTCAGAAACATCCACTGGTTCTTCGGAGTCTTCCTTTTCTTCAATTATTCGGAATATTTTTCAAAAATATATGATGACTTCTGGTGGATAGTATCTCCGTTTACTGCAGGAGTTGGAATGGTTGTATTCATCTTGATTTCTGTGGTAATTCTTAACTTGATAAACGCGTCGGCAAAAATTGCTCTCATCTCGTCATTTTCAAACTGGCTGGTTGCAAACCTTGTCGGGATATTTGTTCTGGTCGTAGTGGTAGGCTATATCATAGTATTTATCAAAAAATTAATCAGGATGGCAGCCGGGATTTGAAATGAAAAGACTGTACAGATCTGCAAAAGAGAGGATTTTAGGCGGGGTTTGCGGAGGAATGGGAGAATATCTCAATTTAGATCCGACTTTAGTCAGGCTGGTCTGGATCCTGTTTGGGTTGACTGGTGCAGGAGTCTTGGCCTATATTATTGCATGGATCATAGTTCCGAGAAATCCGAAGCACAAATGGTAAACAAGAATAAATTCTTTGTCTCTAAGTAATAATCTGATAGATTTGAAAGAAAGAAGTTACAATCATTTCGACGATTTGAAGAACTCGGTTGGCCAAATTGCAATTCTCAAATTGACATTTGAATCGCATTACCTGGGAAAAGATGTGACAAAATCTCAAAAAGTTGTTGGAAGGATAGAAGATTGCGTGGAAAGAAAAATAATCACAGGTGAAGATGGATATTATCTGAAGTTCAGATCGCTTCTGTTTTTGAATGAAACTAAAAATGCAGATGAACGGTTTGAAGAAGTCGAGAAAGAGAACGGTTTGGAAAATCCAGAATATGTTAGGGATGCTGTTTACAGCGGGATAAGAACTGAAAATATTACCAAGCTTTTACTAAAGGATAGAAATTCGACTGGATGATTTGTAAGGATAAATGTTTTTTTAAACTATTCTAATTATGATTTTTCAACCAGTTTCTGAATATAAGGATGCTAAAGATGTTGCATCATTCATTAAGGAATCGGTGGACAGAATAAAAGAAACTGTCGGGGATGAGCGGATATACATCCCGGTTTCTGGAGGCGTTGACTCGTCATCAGTTGCTGCAATGATTCGTGATGCTGTAGGAGATAGTATGATCGCCGAGCATTATGATCATGGCGGGATGAGGAAATGGGAGCCACGAAAAGTCGTAGACGAATTAAGTAATTCTTTCCCTGTTACCCTTCTCGATAAAAGAGAATATTTTATGAAATCTGTAATCGATGCTGGCGAAGATCCAGAGGCTAAACGAAGAAAAGGTGTAAGCGATCCTTATTTCATGACCATGTTTAGTCGTGCAACTTCAGAAGGCTGCAAATATGTTGCTGACGGAACAATTGCTCCTGACTTATCGGAAACTCTTGATACAAAATTGAAATGGCAGCACAATATCGCATCTGATGAAAAGAAAGCGCTGTTCGAAAAATCAAAACTGCAGTTTATACATCCTCTATATTATGTAGCCAAGCCCATGTCTAGAGCTATCGCAAATTATTACGGATTGCCGACGAAAAGAAGACCATTCCCTGGTCCTGGCTTGTACATTCGAGCCATCGGACAGGTGACGCCTGAAAAAATGAGAATAGTCAGAGAAGCAGACTCTATCGCTACACCTCTACTTGAGAAATTTGTAGAAACGGATGAAAATAAATTGGATAAGCAATACTTCGTCGCTATTGCAGATTCGTGGAGGAGAAATGTTTCTATAGATCAACGTGGACTAAGAATGGAAAATCCAATGATTTACAGAGCACAGGGAACTGGCATGTCTAATTATCAACGAACTTATGGACATTTGTTGGTTTTCGATTCTGACAATGAAATTCCAATACTGATTCAAAAAGCGAATGAAGTTGTAAGAGTAAACAGAGAAAAAAACATTGGAAGAATTGCGGTTAATCTTGCTGAAGAAAAAAGAGGAAATTATATAGCACTGCTGAGAGCAATTGAAACTAAAGATTTCACGAGGGCCATGGTAGTCCCTGTAGTGAGGAATGAGTTAGAATCAGTAGCATTTTCATTAATGACAGCCATTCCTGAATTGAATCAGGTAGCTTTCGATGTTCAAGACAAGCCAGATTCCACAATCGAATATGAATAAAAAACTTTTCATATTGACTAATAATTCTCGCTCATTAGTTCATAGAAACTCTGCGGATGCTTGCATGCCGGGCAAACTTTTGGAGCTTCTGTTCCTTCATGGACATAACCGCAGTTCCTGCACTTCCACCTGACAACTTTATCTTTTTTAAAGACAACAT
>JAZDPU010000059.1:0-3242 GCA_043797345.1 Candidatus Aenigmatarchaeota archaeon
CTATGGTTAGAACACTCAAGATAGCCAATAAAGTGAAAGCCATATAAACAAACATTTATCAAGATGTTAATATTAATTAACATCTACGCGGGAGTCGCCTAGCCCGGTTAATGGCGCCAGCTTGAGGTGCTGGTGGTTTAGTACCTTCGTGAGTTCAAATCTCACCTCCCGCACTAATTGGTAACAGTTTGAAAAGTCTAGTTTATAATCACATTTTACAATTTAATATTTGTATGGAAAATGTGAAACTGGTAATATTATCAGTTATCATTGTCATATCTTTGGCTGGGTTGAGCAGAATAATTTCTTTGAATCCTGTAGGCTTTGCTACTGAGAAAGAAACATGGAATCATAACGAGAACAAAAATTACGATTGTACCAATCTGTTTATATTGTCTCCAAATTCAGGAACTTTCGTTGGAATTTATAGGAGATGGCATATAACTGCCACTGATTCCTCTTCATCCGAGTGTGGGACTAATCGAATATTTAATATTGTAAATATTCAAAAAAGCGGTTCATGCAACAATGAATTGACTTCAGTCTATCCCCAAAGTTTTACAGTCCCAGGTACGGGAACAACAAGAACGAAAGCAAACGCATTATATGTACAAGTCGTCCCTTTGAATCAGTCTTGCACGCTTACTTTCAATGTTAATGTACGTACTCCATCTGTGGACGGGTATTCTAATATAATTGTTGCTTCAGCATCTTTTACCGTTACCCAACCTACAACATCTTCATCCACAAGTTCTTCCACATCTCCCGCCTCGTTCTTCGTACCTAACTCTTCTTCATCATCCACCACTTCCACAACTCCATCTTGTTTTCAAGTTGGTCATGATTGCTTTACCAATTCACAATGTTGTAGCAATTATTGCTGCCTCACTGACGCTAAATGTGAGATTTTCAGCACTTCCACTTCAACCACGACCTCAACTTCATCTTCCTCCACCACAACATCTCCATCTACTTCCACTTCAACCAGCATTCAAACGACTTCTTCTCCAACAACTTCAACTCAAACTTCTACCACAGCCCAAACTCAAAGTCCTACAGTTCAACCTTTAATATTTCCATCTATTGTCAGTTCATTGATCGAACAATCAAGAAACGACATAAAAGTTCTTTATTTCTACAATCCTCCAAATTCGATAGATCTAGAAATATTAGCAGGTATTAACTCTGCAAGGCAATTTTGGTCTTCTGTTGTCAGTTGGAACGATTATAATTTTGCCAATACTAACGACAGGAGCTATTTCGAAATTCACAACATCTATTCCCTCCCAGTTGCCATTGTCTTATGCTATGATCAAAACATCCGTGTCAGCAGATCCGAGAATTTCCATTTCGATTTGAACAGCGCTATTGTAAGCTGCTATAACAAATGTAAAAGTGGCGAGTGCTCGAAAAGTTCTGAGCAGAAATCGTTTGAAAAAACTGTCATCAATCAGATTTCCGACACTGCAAAAAGCCAAAATGTCATGAGAGAAGTGGAAGAATTTAATAACACTGCTGAATTTTTGATTGTTAATTCCTCTAACGTTTTATTGGTCCAGATATCCGGAATCACCGATTCCCAGACGTTTTTAGACGCCGTGGCTCAGGAGAAAAATATTACAATAATTTCAGGGATCAAGGAAGATTCAATTGCCGGATTTGTCATACAGAAAGAAAGGGTCATTGCTATCGATCAGGATGGGAACATCGTCTCTGTGAAAGAGGAGCCAACATTCGTCGCAGTCATTAAATCAATGATTGATTTCTGGATTCATTTATTCAGATACTAACAAAATAAATAATCCTTTCGCAATATTATATTTGATGTGTATAACAACTTTTGGCAAAATTTTGTGTGTTGATGGAAATATAGCTCTTGTCCAGCTCAAGAAAAGCAAAAGAGAAGTCAGGATAGATTTGCTAGATGCCAAAGAAGGAGATTATGTCTATATTTCTGGGAATTTGGGGATAGAAAAAATCAGCAAAAATGAAGCAGAAAAAATATGGAGGAATGGAAAATATGGAGATTAGCAACAGGTCGTTGTTCTTCAAGTATGCAATACCGTGCGCAGAGACTCTTGTAAAAAGAGGGGTTCTGGACAAAAAAGAATTTGAGAGAATGTTTGACATTGTGAAAAAAGGGAAATTGCCTGAGAAGGGTTCAGAGCAAGTGTTCAAAGTCGCATTAGCCCATCTCAATTTCATTGCAAAACAAAACAACAAGCAAGTGATTGATGAAGATGTCATCCGTGAATATTTTCTTTTCAATCATGACAAGGTCGTTGATGACAGGTTCGAAGAAATGAAAGATTTCAATCCCGAAGCTTGCAAAGTCTACTTTGGGATTGTGAATAAGACTAAGGGCGACACAGCGATCGTCGAAACCCCTGACGGTACTAAATCATATAAAGTGGATTTAGTAAAGGGATTGTCTGTTGATGATCTTGTAGTCGTCCACAGGGATTTTGTCGTAGAACAGATTTCTGAGGAGCTTGCAGACAAGCTTGGAGAGAAGATGGAGAAATATTCTCAGGGTTTGGAAACTGGCTAAATTCTTGTAAATTCGCTTTTAATTCCAGCTATCAGATATGCTCCTGCAAGTATTATGAACGATCCTATCAGTTGGATCAAAGGAACCGGCTCTTCGAAGAAAATCACCCCTAGAATCATAGTTATCACAGGAGCTATCAGCAGAATTGTCGAAGCTTTTGAGACGTTGATGTGTTTTATCGACCAGTAGTATGTCAGCACATATCCGAAAAGAATGGCTGTCGAAATCAAAATGTAAATCCATTGATCTTGTGTAGTCGAGACTAGGAGATTTGAATTGCTGGACAACAGAAGAATTCCAAAAAGGATTAACGATCCGAAGAACATCCTTCCAAAAGAAACCAAAAAGTTGCTTTCTCCCCTGATCATCGCTTTTCTAGCAATGATGTTTTCTATCGCCCAAAGGAATGTGGCAGCAATGATTAGAATATCCCCGATCTGAGGATTCGGCCAAAATGCAGTTGGCTGAATTTCAGTGGAGTAAATAGCTACAATTCCAACGAGCATCAGAATTAAAGCCACCAAGTGCTTTTTTCCAATCTTTTCTTTCAAAAAGACGAACGCCATCGGAAGAACGAACAGAGGAAGAGTTTTTTGGAGGAATGCTGCTCGGCTGCTTGTAGTTATCCTCAGTCCGGCAAAGAACAAAAGGAATGCCAGTCCTCCTCCAATGATTCCAATCGCAAGCAGAT
>JAZDPU010000060.1:0-17096 GCA_043797345.1 Candidatus Aenigmatarchaeota archaeon
AGGCTCAATCCAAACAAACCACTTAAAATTGGAAAAAGGATGTTCTGCTGAGAAACAAATGTGGAATTCAATGAAAGCACTCCAAAGATTCCTGAAAGGAAAAAGATTAAGGTCGCTGAAAGAATTCTCTTGATTTTCTTCTCAGAAAGAATCATTACCAGGGCTACTAGAGAAATCAGGTATTGTATGTAAGGTCGGGAAAATTGGTAAAGCTGGCTAAAGTAACCGGCTAAAAGGAAAATTAAAACCAGAGTTGTGAAAGCTGACAGTACAGCTCCGATTACAGTCAGTTTGATGGCTTCATACCCCCTCCCCTCGAAAAGCAGCTTGTGGCCTGGCAAAACCGAGAGGGCAGTTTCCTCTTCTGGAGCACCTAGAAAAATTGAAGGGATGTAGCTGATGAAAATCTGGGTGATTGCGACTGAGATGATGAAAACTGTCAGAAGCATCGGGGAGGAAAAATACAGAGACAGAGAAAGAAACAGGGGGAGGACATTGTTGATGTGCATGCCTGGAAGCAAACCTAAAGCCAACCCAACGACTGTCCCAAGAAGACTTATCAGAAGTGCTTCGAGCAATCTCTCACCTACCAATCTTCACATCAGCTGCTTTCTTCGGAACTATCTGCAACTCTCCCTTGTACTCTTCAAGCATCCCGTTAATTGAAAGAGTAATCCCTTTTTTTAGCTTTGCCGGATCTACTTTTTCTTTTGTCAGGAACGTAGAGAACATCACGACATCGATTTTCCTTTCATCCCCTTGGAGTGTGAGAAACAGATGTCCTGTCTTTGTCAATGTCCTTGTAACGATAGTCCCTTTGGTCGAAACAAAATTTCCGACTTGGTCTGGACTGATTGATTCGATTTCCATTTCTTTCGGCAAAGTGATATCCGAAATATAGTAAATCAGGAATAGTCCAACAAGCGAACACACTCCGCAAATCAGAACTGTAAATTTCTTGTCCAATGCGAACATGCTCTCTTCTTAATCTGGAGAAAAGTAGCCGATATGAATTTGGAACTGCGAATAGTGGTAGTTACGAATTCTTTTTTAATGTTCGAAAAAACAATATCATTTGATGGAGAAATTTGATTTGGGTTTAGTTCTTCGCCAGCTTCCAAAGGCAGTTACCTATCTGATTATAGGATTCATCTTGGGAGCGACTGTTGGATATTTCCTGTTTTCAATAAGCAGAGCGTCTTACGAAGTCATTCTCAGTTCCTGGTTCAAAAGAGTGATGTTTGGAGCCAAGCTTCTGAACAACCAGTATGTCCTTTGGTTTATCATAAACAATTTCGTGGCTTTGATTCTGGCGATCGCAGGAGGAGTGCTGATAATAACAAACATAGGGAGAAAACGTGCAGGATATTCAAAAAGATTCCAGGTGTTTGAAAAGCATCATCCAAAAGTTACTATGTTCAGTCTGTACATGCTTCCTATCGGAGCTCTTTTAATCAATTCATTCTTGATTGCATTCTTTCTGATGTATGTCTATCTGAGCAGGGGGTATGACCAGCTAATTCAGAGTCTTTCTGTTTTGTCATTGAACGGAATCACTGAAATGCTGGCTCTCGTGTTGGCTGCTTCGTTGGGCTTGTCGTATGTGAAAGTCTTAGAGCCATTTATCATGAAAAGGAAATGGAAAGAGTCTATCGGACTGGGGAAGAAAGTCGTCTGGTCAAAAACCTCTTTCTATGTTTTTGTCTTGATTGCTATTCTGATTGTCTTCAGTGCATATGCAGAAGGAATAGGAGTTCTTCTTCTGAAAAAATGATCAGGAGAATTGAATTTCTATCTTCGAATTTTCAAAGTCCAAACTTCCCTTGTGTCTTCCTTTCAGTTCCCCAATCAAGACTGCCTTCGCACCGACTTCTTTCTTCAGCTGCTTTACAAAAGTTTTCAGCAGCTTGTTTGTCTTTTCATCAGATTGGAGAGTGAGTTTTATGGATTGCTTCACATTAAACCCGTGCTTCTTCCTCAGAGATTGGACTTCCCTCGAAAGCTCCCTGTACATTGCCTCCTTCATCAAGCTTGCGTCCAAATGCTTTGGAATGAATATTTTTGCAGATGGAAGACAGAACTCCTCATAATCCCCTCTTCTTACCACATCTGTCTTCACAGATTTTGAATTGCACATGAACCTGAGAACTGGGTTTAGATTTTTCACAGCTGATTTCATTTTCTTGTCCGACGTCTGGATTATAACTTCTTTAATCGGCCACCTGAGTTTGATGCCAGCCATCTGCCTGACAGCATGAGAGGCTTCTACAATTTGTTTGACATAATCCATCTCTGCCTCCAGCTTTGGATTGATCATTTTTTTATCAGCAACAACCCAATCGTTCAGGTGAACTGATTCTTTTCCTCCGGATAATTTTCTGACAATGTTCTGGTAAATATCCTCGGCCATGAAAGGAGTGAACGGAGCTAACAGTTTAACTAGAGTTGATGTGACTTCGATCAATGTGAAGAAAGCTGCTTTCTTGTCCTTTCTAGTATAAGTTGGCCAGACCCTGTCCCTGATAAGTTTCACATACCATCTAGAAAAATCGTTCAGAATAAATTCCTTGATCTCCTTTGCAGACTTGTGGCCTTGGAAAGTCCTGTTGTTCTCAGTGGTATTTTTCACAAGCGTGTTTAATTTTGAAAGTATCCACCTGTCTTCCACTCTCAGATTCTTCGGAGACCCTTTGTCGGAAACATAAGTCTGGACGAAGTTGAAGACGTTTCTTATTACAACAAATGATTTGGAGATGTCATCCACATCCTCCCACTTGAAATAATAATCTTCCCACGGAGCCCCAAGCAGGAAATAAAATCTTAAGACGTCTCTTCCATATTTCTTTATCACTTCCTCAGGCTCGACGACATTCCCTTTGCTCTTCGACATCTTTATCCCGTGGGCATCAAGAACAAACCCATGGAACAGGACATTTGAAAATGACTTTATTCCAAATGTGATGACGCTTGTGATCATCAGGGAATTCCACCATCCTCTTATCTGGTCCGGACCTTCAAGGATGAAATCGGTGGGCCACATTTTCTCGAAAAGTTTTTTATCTTTAGGAAATCCAAGCGAAGCCCAAGGCGAAACTCCTGAATCAAACCAGACGTCTAGAACATCTGGAACTCTTCTCATCTCTCCCTTGCAGACTTTGCATTTCAAAATTATCTCATCTATGTAAGGCTTGTGCAAATCTTTTGGAACTCTGGGAAGTTCCTTGGTCGAGCCGATGACTTTAACTTCATTGCATTTCTTGCAAACCCAGATTGGAAGAGGGATTCCCCAGTATCTCTGCCTTGAAATCGGCCAGTCTCCCAGACTCTCAAGCCAGTTCTGGAATCTCTGCCCGGCCCAATCAGGAATCCAGTTCACTTTTTTATTCTCGTTAATCAATCTCTCTCTAATTTCAGTGACTTTGAAGAACCACTGAGGGACTGCCATCATCAAAAGAGGTGAGGAGCATCTCCAGCACAAAGGATAGTCGTGAGTTACAACATCCTCAGCCAATATCGCTCTCATCCCTCTCAAATCTTCTATGATCAATTTGTCCGCAGTTTTTGCAAACATCCCAGAATATTTCCCGCACTCTTTGTTATACTTCCCGTCTAGACTCAGAGGATTGACAACAGGAAGACCATTTTCAATTCCGACCTTGTAGTCTTCTTGCCCGTGCCCCGGAGCTGTATGGACTAAACCAGAGCCGTCTTCCAGAGTTACAAATTGATCTGAAAGGACTACACGGTGGGCATGCGTCAATTTTTTTATGAATGGGAAAATATCTGAGAGTGGATTCTCATATTCCAGATCTTTCAAATCTTTTCCTTTCATGGTTTCCATGACAGAATAATTGGAGATCTTAGCTTTGCTCATGACAGAATCTAAAAGCTGTTTTGCGATTATGTAAATCTCTTCTCCAGCCTGCACTCTCACATATTCGGCATCCGGCTTTGCCATTATTCCTGTGTTTGAAGCCAGAGTCCAAGGAGTGGTCGTCCAAATCACAAGATACTCGTTCTGCTTTTTCTTTAGCTTGAACTTTACAAAAATCGACGGATCTTTCAGTTGCGTGTATTCAATCTCATTATAAGCAACGGCCGTCTCGCAGTGCGGGCAGACGTGGACTGTGTAGTTTCCTTTGTACAGCAATCCTTTTTCAAATCCCTGTTTGAAAGTGAACCAAGCTCCTTCGATATAATCATTATCCAAAGTCAGGTAAGGATTCTTCCAATCCATCCATACTCCCAGATTAGCGAACTGGCTGTTCATCACATCCAGGAATTGGGTTGAGAATTTCCTGCATTCTTCCACGAATTTGTCCACACCGAATTTCTCGATGTCGGTCTTGCACTTGAACCCAAGTTTTGTCTCCACCTTGTTTTCAGTCGGAACCCCATGCGTGTCGTATCCGGGCTGGTTCCAGACGTTCAATCCATACATCCTGAAAAATCTTATGTAGAAATCCTTCAGAATCTTGTTCATGGCCGTCCCCATGTGGATGTATCCTGTCGCATACGGCGGACCGTCTAGGAAATAGAATTTTTTCGCATTCTTCCTCTGGGCGACAGCCTTTTCATAGATTTTCCTCTTCTTCCAGAAATCCATCGACTTCTCTTCGTTTTCTTGGACATTCATAAAATCACCTTAGAATCGGCAGTAGATAAAAGTTTCAGAATCAGATTGTAATTCCCGATTGGTTCACCGTCATCACTAAAAATTAATCAGATATTAAGCTATTTAAAGTTTCTAACAAATGGAACAAATGGTTTCACTCCCAGGTGGGACTTTACAGGAATAAATAACTTTCAACTCAAATTCTAAGCAATGGCATTTTTAGATTTTGAAGATTATCCTAAAGATAAATGCGGGATTGTTGTCGCATATTCTTATTCTGAAAAAAATGTTATTCCCCAAATTTATAATGGGATGATGGCACTGCAGCATCGTGGACAAGACGGCTATGGAGCATGCACCTTTGATGGATTGAGTTTCCATAAGAAAAAAGGCAGAGGATTAGTTCCGGGTCCCGACGAGTTTCTCGATTTAAGTGGGAGACTTGGTATAGGCCATGTCAGATACACAACTGCTGGAGAATCACCACTTTCCATTCCTTCAAATGAAAGTATCGAGGATTTTGTACAGCCTGTAGAAGACAATTCAGTTAGACATGGAATCAGACTTGGTTTCAACGGCAACATAATTAATTTTATAGAGTTAAAAGATCTTTTCAGACATGAGGCTTATATCACATCTGAAACTGACGCTGGAGTTATTGTTAGGATATTGGCAAATGAATTATCTAAAAAAAAGAATTTGAACGAAAGCATAACTAAAGCAATGGAAATGTTGGACGGCGCATATTCAGTTGTGGCAATCACAGGTCTGAATGAAATGATTGCATTCATGGATCCTTTGGGAGTTAGGCCACTGTGCTATGGAAGCAATGATGAATTGGAAATGATAGCATCGGAAAGTGTTGCGTTGGATGTAAATCATATTAAAAATTACAGGATGGTCGAACCTGGGGAACTTATTGTAATCAATCCTGGAATGAATCCAAAAGAAAAAATTGATCCAAACATATTAGTTAGGTCTGAGAGGCATGCTCATTGCATGTTCGAACGTGTGTATATTGCCAGACCAGATAGCACACTAGAAGGAGGCGAGGTTTATGGGATTAGAAAAGAACTGGGGAGAAAATTAGCAAAGAGATATCCGACAAACGCTGAAGTAATAGTTCCTGTCCCAGACACGGCTAGACCTGGTGCTTCAGGAATCTCAGAGGTAACTGGAATTCCAGACGAGGAAGGGTTGATAAAGAATAGGTATGTGCCCAGGACATTCATCATGCCAAAACAAGCTTCTAGAGAAAATTCTGTCGACATCAAATTAAATCCGGTCAAAGGGGTTATTCGTGGAAAACGTGTCGTGATAGTTGATGATAGCCTGGTTCGTGGAACAACTATGAGGAAAATTGTCAATAAAGTGAAAGAAGCCGGAGCCACCTACATAGAAGTATGGTTGACATGCCCACCCCCGATATCTCCTTGCTATTATGGAATTAACATGAAAACACATGAAGAGCTTGCAGCTGCTAATCACTCTCTTGAAGAAATAAGAATTGGGATTGGTGCCGACAAGTTGAACTACCAAACTGTAGAAGATTTGGTTGAAGCACTTGGCCTACCAAAAGAAGAACTCTGCCTTGGTTGCTTGACAGGAAAGTATCCAACTCCATCAGCCCAGAGATTGGCCGATGAGGGAAAAATGAAATTAAAGAAAGAAATTGTTTTAGAAAGTCGTTTGAGTGAAAAAAATATATCGTGAGTTTATGTCTGAATGCAATCTATGCGGCCAGAATTTTGAAAAGCTGAACAAGGCAGAGGTAGAAGGGACGATTGTCCAAGTATGCAATAACTGTCTAAAATTCGGGAGGAAGATAGAAACTCCTCAGACAACTTATAGAATCCAAAAAAAGATTGATTTTAAGAATTTGGGCGATGATGATTTGCTTTTGATTTCAGGATACGGAGAGAAGATGAGGAAAGCCAGGGAATCCTTGGGATTGTCAAGAATCCAATTGGCCGAGAAGATGAAGGAGAAGGAATCAGTGATCAAGAGGCTGGAAGAAGAGAAGATGGAGCCTGACGAAAAACTTTTGAAGAGGATTGAAAAACTTCTAAGGATTAATCTGACTGAAGAATACAAAGAGATGAAGAGTTCTAGAAAGAAAGAAAAGGGAAAACTGACTGTTGGAGATATAATCAATTTCGAGTAGTCTCAGTCAAATTTCTTAAACATTGTAATTGCACCATCACGCGAACGTATCGAAGCCTATCACTTGGTGGATTGTAAAGAGCGTGATGTATTGCAGAAAGGATGTAAGGAGGCAGATTTTCTAGCTTTCTTTCTGGGTCTGAAGCGCAGAGTGCCCTTCCGACACCAAGTAAGGTCGGTTTCGATATTCTCTTTACCAAAGAATTTAATTTTATCGGTTTAGTGAGAAGAGCTTCCCTCATTTCTTGCATTTCACTCGATTCAGAAGGATAATCTAATTTTTCAATACAAGTACTCAACACTCCAGATGTCAATTCTCGCCTGGTTGCTCCAAACTTGCTAAATCCCCAATATATTGGTTGGGAAATTGGAACTGGTCCGCATTCGAACCAACCATCCCTCATCTTTGAAAGAGTTTTTTTCTCAAGGACTTCATTTCTTCTTCCTACTAATTTTAATGCGACGGATGCAGAAAGGCCAGCCGTGATTTCATTTTGCATTCTGTAATTTCCTTGAAATTTCACATTACCTACTGGCGTAATCAAACTCTCCAATGTTTCGACTGAATTTTCAACTTGACAGGCTGCATCCCGATTGCGATATTCGCACCTTATCCAATCAGCAGTAGTCTTCGGCTCCGGGCCGTATCCCAGATGTTCATTGAAAGTGTGCTTATCAGGATACAATGAAAGTAAAAATTCAGAGCCTCTGCTGATGGAACCAGAGAACATTTCCACTCTGGCATTCGGTTGAAATCTCTTCAGATAATCAAAATAATCTTGGAGTAGCATGGTGTTTCCAGCAGTCACATCGGCACTGTTCTGACGCTTTCTATACGCCCATGAACCATTTTTATCTTGGAAAAAAACTATTTTTGACATTCCATAGTCAACAGCAGTACCTAGGTAAGCTTTTATTTCTTTTGCAATCCTCATCAGTTCACCTAATGTGAAAGGTAAAATTTTACAGATTTAAGCTTGACACAAATCAGATGAAGTCCAGAATCTTGTGCTTCCTCTCTTCGTGGAAGAGCCAGAGTATCAGGATTATAGCATCAAGCCCAGCTCTGCTTACGGCATTTGCATCACTTATGAGCATCAGCCCTTGGAACATCTGGGTTGAGAATGGGTACAGGAGCATCAATCCTTGGATGTCTCCCCCACCTAATACAAAATCAAGGAATATGTGGAAGAGAATGCCAAACGAGATTGCAAGGAAGATTACAGCTAATTTATGTTTTTTCATCATCCAGAAAATTCCGAACGGTATTAGGAAAATCAATCCGATGAACGGTGTGTGGGTGATTTCTCCGTGCGATAAGAGAGGAATGCTAATGCTGAAATAAGAAAGGATGTAGCTGATTAAGGTGTCAAGATCTGGCGCAAGTCCTGCCAATCCTCCAACAAAAAGTGTCCACATCGTGAAATATTTCTTATGCTTGGTTACATAGTCTCTGTAAAAATCAATGCAGATTATTGTCAGAATTACATGTGTTACTGCAAGTGGCATTAAATAATAATTCTTTTATAAGTATTTTTCTATTCATATCTTTGATATGGATGCTAGGACTGAAGCCCAGCAACTTTTTCTAGAACTCTTACAGAATGAAGCGGATATTGACGGCACCATGATAAACGTTACCAACTTTTTCAATTCCGAGTATCGGTTATCAGTTATGAAAACGCTGGCTAGACCTTTTGTAGAAAAGTTCAAAGACAGTGGTGCCTCATTAATTGTCACGGCACCTTCTTCTGGACTACCACTTGCACATCAAGTAGCAGAAGATTTAGGTGTAGACACAGTCTTCTATCCCAGAAAAGGTATCGGGAAACCTAAAAATTTAGCTTATTATGAATTGTGCGTCCACCAAATCGGTTCTCCTACTGGCGGAGGTGAGAGTCTATATTTCAGAAGAGATTTGCTAGATAGGCATAAAGGAGAAAAAGCTCTCATTATAGATGATTTCGGTCTTGCAGGTCAGACAGGCAATGCTCTGTATACTGAACTAGCTCTCCCTCACACTATGGGAAATGTGGAATTGAAACATGGGATTAAAGTTGCTGGAATTGGAATTTTGTTTGACAAAGGCTTGGGATGTTTGCAAGAATTAGAAAGGACCACAGGGTTAGATGTTTTTTGTTTGATGGAACTTAGAAAAGCAATTTACGCCAATCAGGATTACTCTATTCTGCATTTTAATGACCCTAGAATAAGTATTAAAATTAAGAATCAGAAAACGGCTGTAACTAACAGCAGATATTAAACTAATTCTAAAAAAGAACTCAGCAATAGACCAATCCCAAACTATTTAAACAGTGAAATCCATCCATTTACCAAGTGACGAAGATGAGTGAAGATTCCAAAAGTGGTTCAGTTCACTTTGCCTAGTCCTATTTCTCCAGATTTAAAAATTGAAAACCAAATTAGACGTATGGAATTCCAGACTCCAAGAGGGACAAGAGACTTCCTTCCTGAAGAGATGATAAAGAGAGAATTTGTAATCAACACCATCAAGAATGTCTTTGTCAAGTTCGGATTCGACCCTCTAG
Source organism: Candidatus Aenigmatarchaeota archaeon (assembly GCA_043797345.1). Classification (GTDB taxonomy): domain Archaea; phylum Aenigmatarchaeota; class Aenigmatarchaeia; order CG10238-14; family SCSR01; genus JAGVVV01. The sequence continues at coordinate 9,328 of JAZDPU010000060.1, forward strand.
AAACTCCTGTGTTTGAGGAATTCCAGCTTCTTTCAAAGAAATCTGGCGAAGACATAAAAAACCAGATTTACGAATTCAAGGACAAGTCAGGGAGAGATCTAGGATTGAGATTTGATTTGACAGTTCCAATGGCCAGAGTTGTGGCAAACAATCCTCAGCTGCCAAAACCTTTCAAGAGATATGCAATCGCTCCTGTGTGGAGATATGAGGAAGTGTCTGCAGGAAGGAAGAGGGAATTCTACCAGTGCGATGTGGATGTAGTCGGGACTGCTAGTATGGACGCTGATGTGGAAGTGATGACAACTGCAATTGAGTGTTTCAAATCATTAGGCTTCAAGGATTTCAAAATAAAAATCAGCGACAGGAAAGTTTTGGAAGGGTTCATCGAACTGATCAAGAAGAAGATAGAGCCAGAGATGAAATTAGAATTTAGTCCTGCGGAAATTTTCAGAATCATTGATAAGATAGAAAAGATTGGAGTGGAGGAAGTGGAGAAAGAACTGAAGAAGTTGGGACTGAGCGAGAAACAGATTGAAAAATTGTTAGAAGTAATTTCAGTAAAAGGGACTTTTGAAGCTGTTCTGAAGAAAGGGAGGGAGTTGCTGAAAGGAATTAAGATTGCCGAGGAAGGATTCAATGAATTGGAAGGTATTTGGGAATTTTCAAAAGTATATGGAATTGACAAATATTTGGTTCTGGATTACAGCATGGCCAGGGGAATTGATTATTACACTGGACCGATATTCGAGACCGAAGTAAAAGGATATGAGAAATACGGATCGATTTGCTCTGGTGGGAGATACGACAAACTGATAGAGACATTCGGAGGAAGACCTACACCTGCCACTGGAATCAGCTTAGGGATAGAAAGGATAATTGAAATTCTTGGCCAGGAGAGAAAGTTCGAAGAAAAGAAAACTAATGTGAGAGTTTTTGTTGCTTCGGTGAACGAGGACGTGAAAAAAGATGCGGTTAAGATTGCATTGGATTTGAGGAAAGAAGGAATTAAATGCCAGGTTGATCTGATGAATAGAAGCTTGGGAAAACAGTTTGAGTTCGCCGACACCATGGGAATCCCTTTTGTTTTGGTAGTTGGAAAAGAAGAATTGAAGAAAAATGTTTTCAAACTGAAGGATATGGAAAAGAAGAGCGAGAAAGCGTTAAAGCTCGATCTAGTCGTGAAGATTCTGAAATAGGGAAAGTTTACTTCTCTTCAATAACTAATCCGCATTTGTTGCAGAGTACTTCCCCTATCGTCAATTTTATTTTTGTGCTTCCACATTCGGGACAGGCCAACATTTTTACTACCTGCATACAAGAGTGTTAACCCCTTTTAAATCATTTTTTATCGTAAAAAATATGTTTCATACTCTATAGAAATTTTACAATCGCCCAGTGAAGAAATCTTTATAAACCTTGAAAACAAGAAAAATTTAGCGAAAACTAGTTCTACCCGCTTTAAGGTTGAAACTAACTAAATTAAAAAATAAGGAAGTGAATTTAAATGACAAATAAAATCGTTACTGATACATCTATCATTATCGATGGAAAATTATCAGAACTTTTAGAAAAAGGAAAATTGAAAGATACCGAAATTATCGTTCCTCTTGCAGTTCTTGACGAATTGCAGTCTCAAGCTTCGAAAGGAAGGGAGATTGGATTTGTCGGTCTGGAAGAGTTGAAGAAAATAAGGAAAATGGCAGATGAAAAGGGAATCAAGATAAGGTTCACCGGAGAAAGGCCGTCCATGGACGACATAAGATTGGCTAAATCTGGAAGGATTGACGCTTTGATCAGAGATGTGGCAAAGGTTGAGAATGCTACTCTAATGACTGCTGATTATGTGCAGGCTTTAGTCGGTGAAGCCGAAGGGGTCAGCGTTCAGCATATAGCAGCTGAGATTAAGACTACAGGACTGGCATTCGAAAAATTCTTTGACGAGAACACTCTGAGCGTTCATTTGAAAGAAGAGGTCTGTCCGTATGCAAAGAAAGGCGGGCCTGGGAAGTTTGAATTGGTGAAGATCAGGAACGAACCTCTGACTACAAAAGAAGTTGAGGATATAGTCAAAGAAGTTTCTGAAGCCACACGAGTGAGCGAGGAAGGATATGTGGAAATCAGCAGGGCTGGAGCTATGGTTCTTCAATTAGGAAGTTACAGGATTGCAATTGCCAGGCCTCCGTTCTCAGATGGATTGGAAGTCACAATTGTCAGGCCTATCATCAAGATGAGCCTGGAAGGATACAAGCTTTCTGAAAAGCTGATGGCAAGGCTGAAAGACAAGGCCGAAGGAGTGCTGATAGCGGGACCGCCTGGTTCTGGAAAATCCACTCTTGCCGCTTCGTTGGCAGAATTCTACAGCAAACAGGGAAAGATTGTAAAAACTTTGGAATCTCCGAGAGATCTTCAAGTGAGTGACGAGATCACTCAATACGGTCCGTTGGAAGGAGATTTTGAAAAAACTGCTGATATCTTGCTTCTTGTGAGGCCGGATTATTCTGTGTACGATGAAATAAGAAAGACCCGTGATTTCCAGATATTTGCTGACATGAGGCTTGCAGGTGTAGGAATGGTCGGAGTAGTTCACGCGAGCAATCCAGTCGATGGAATCCAAAGATTCATGGGGAGGATAGAATTGGGGATGATCCCTCACGTAATCGACACTGTAATCTTTCTGAAATATGGAGAGGTGAAGAAAGTATATGACATCAGCATGACTGTGAGAGTTCCGTCAGGAATGACTGAGGCTGATTTGTCAAGACCGATTGTCGAAATAAAAGATTTCGAGACTGGAAAGTTGGAGTATGAAATCTACACATTCGGTGAAGAAAACATTGTCATCCCTGTCTCAGAAATTAAAGAGCAGGAGTCTGGGATGAAAAAACTTGCTGCAGAAAGGATTCTTCAAGACATCAGAAAATTCGATCCGAAGGCAGAAGTCCAAGTTGTCTCTGACAATAAGGCGATTGTAAGAGTTGACAATCAGATAATCCCAAGAATAATTGGAAAGAATGGGTCGATGGTGAACGAGCTTGAGAAGAGATTAGGCATCCACATTGACGTGGAGCCTAAAGTTCCATCTCTTGGGAATGAAGTCGATTCTCAGATTAACGAGACTGGGAATAGTTTGGAATTCCTCTTCGACAAAAAAATCATTGGAAAAGTCGCAAACTTCTATATAGATGAAGATTTTCTGTTCTCAGCAACGATAGGGAAGAAAGCAAACATTAAGGTCTCCAAAGATTCTGAAGTAGGGACTGAATTGTTCAGGGCAATCGTCGGAAAGAAAAGAATCAAGATAATGATCTAAATCTCTATTAATCTGGAGTTTGTCAGGACTTTCGGAGCATTTTTCTTCACAATCATGTCATTCTCCAATCTGCATCCTCCGACTCCTTTCACATACACTCCTGGCTCGATAGTAACAACCATATTCTCTTTCAATTTTATTTCTTTCCACGTTTTCAATCTCTCTTTGTCTTTTGGCTTTGAGGAAATTGATGGAGAATCGTGGACTGTCAGCCCTAGACCATGGCCAAGGGAGTGGATGAATTTGAAACCTTTTGATTTAAGGAATTTTTCAGCTTTATCCTGTAGCTTCCATGTCGGGACTTTTTCTTTGACTGAAGCCAGTGAGATGTCATAAGCGTCAACAACAGTCTGGATAATTTCCTTCTGTTTTTCGGATATTTTTCCTATTATGAACGGCAAGGTGACATCTGAATGATAACCTTGATAGACAGCTCCGAAATCGATATAGCCGATTCCTTTTTCAATCAGTTTATTTGAAATAGGCGGATATGGATGTGGAAATGCTCCTCGCTCATTTGCAACAGAAATTGTTTTGAATGAAAGGTCTTCAGAACCTGACATCGCCATAGCCTCTTCCACATATTTTGCCAGCTGGAACTCTGAAATTTTTCTTCCCCTCGAAATTTCCTGGAGGGTTTCAATCGCAACTTTAATCCCAGAATTGGAAATCCTGGCAGAAGTTTCCAGTAAAGAAATTTCATCGTTTGTCTTCACACTCCTGATTTCATCAGTCACATCTTCGATGTCAATGAATTTCAGTTTGAGCCTCTCATAAAAAACTAAAGGAAAAGAAGATTTGTTTATACCGATTTTTTTGCTTTTTGATATGTATTTCAAAAGGGTTTTCGAGAATCCGTCTTTAGAAACATCAACCACTTCATTCACATCTGCCTGTTCCTTTGCCCTTTCTAAATCAAGTGATGAAGTAAAGAATATTTTCGATTTTCCTGTAATCAGCAAGGCTTCAGTACCACCTTGCTCATCAACAAACCCAGAAAAATATCTGATGTTCGGATCTACAACAGGGCCGAAGTTAACAAAAAGAGATGCTTGAACATTCTTTTCCTCCATTTCTCTCCTCAGTTTGTGCAGATTCTCATTTCCTATTGCTTTCATGATACTATCAACCATCCGCCAGCAATTATCAGCAAAACCGAAACGAGTTTAACAACAAGTGTTTGCCGATTGAATCTCTCTTTTATAAAATGGGGAAAAATGAGACTCAAAATTAAAGAAAAAAGAAACAAGAAGAAAGGTTGTATGGAGCCGAGTCCGGAAACGTATGAGACGTATGTTTCTGAAATGGCTATGAATCCTGCCATAAATGCAAAAAAAGCTATGATTTCGTTGATGACAGTGTACTTTAGAAATCCCTTGTTCTTCAAAACGTAGAACTGGGTTCCGAAGTCCAACCTTATCTTATCACTGGCCAGCAAAAGAAATGCAACCGAACCTGCACCCCCGACAATCCAGAAATTAAGAGAAATATAGTCGAGTGTGGTGAGAGAAAACTTTTCCAGTATTGAAATCATCGAATAGAGAGGCACCCCCAAAAGAATGATTTTTAATGCCGGAAGGATTCTCATACGGCCAGATATTTTCTTGTGCGAGATTAGAATCGCACTCAAAACAAGAAGCCCGATTCCCACGTATTTGAAAGGCGTGAAAATCTCTTTCAAGAAGATTGCAGCGAAGAATGTTGTGAAAATCGGCGCTACAAAAAACAGCGACATGACTTTTGTAGCCTCTTCCATCATCATTGATTTTACATAAGTGTATGACGCAATAGTCCATATCCCTCCTGCAGCTATGGCTATGAAAGATGCAGGATAAACAAACTGAATTTTAAAGAATGCAAGAAGGAAGATTCCAAGAAACATTTGTATGAAACTGTACATCATTGCGTATGGCATAGGATGCTTGATGGTTTTTGATATGACAAACTTGTCGACTAAATTTGAGATAGCTAGCAATAATGGAGAAAGTATTGCAAAGAAAAGCCAGTCCATAGATTAAATTTACTTTCCAGCTACTTGAACATTTTCGAACCTGACGAATGGCATGATTCCACTGAAGGAAGATGCTCCTGAAACAATTTCAGGATCTTTCGAAATTCCAGACACATTTTTTAGCATGTCAAAAATATTTCCAGAAATCAACCCACCTTTAACTGATTTAGTGATCTGCCCGTTCTCTATGTAGGCTGCATTTCTGATCTCAGACGAGAAGGTTCCTGACTCTTCCTTTGGATTCAACCAAGAGAATTTGTAGATTATCAATCCATGTTTAACTTCCTCGACTAAAGCGTCCAGGCTTTTCTTTCCAGGCATGACCATCAAGTTGGCAGCCTGTTCTGAAGGCCTGAGCGAATACTTGTCATCTGTTGAGTAGAAAGTATCTCTCTGCCTCAACCCATTTCCAGTTGATTTTCTTTCAAAAGCAATCCCATAAGTCTGGTCGTAGAGGAAGTTCTTGAACACACCTTTCTCTATTATCGTCGTCCTCTGCTGAGGGACTCCTTCATCGTCGAAAGAAGAAGTCATCAAACCAAATGGATGTAGAGAATCGTCAAGAATAGTCACCGATCTGTCAGCAAATACTTTTTTCGGCGTGAAGAGAGTAACTTTTTTCTTGAGCGAAGAGGCGGCAGTGTGGAAGTTGAAAACTGAGGTAAGTAAATCGACCATGATAGACGGATCAAAAATTACAGTAGTTTTTTCGGTCTTCGGCTCCATCCCTCTCTCGCTCTGCTTTGCCAAATTAATCCATTCGGAAATTTTATCAATTGGTAAATCATCTAGATTTCTAGCATATCTCATCGTCCAGAATTCACTGGATGAAGTTTTGATGGAAGTTTCCAAAAAGAAATAAGTTTCTAGTTTTTCCTTGAAAAGATCTTCAGAATTTCTGATTTGTGTTTTCATGTCGAAGGCCTTCAGTTTTGCGAATGAGATTTCAACATTGTTTTCTTTTGCAATGTCGACCATTTGTGAAGCAAAATCTTCCAAATGTTTTTCGGCTTCTCCGAGCTTCAGCCTCTTATCGACTGTCTTCACATTCTTTGAAGCTCTCTGCTTAGGGAACTGGAACTGAACTGGTTTGCTGGTTCTTGCCATCGATACAGAATTTTTAATCAGATTATCAATAGAATTTTTGGTTAGAAAGTCAGAGACAGCAAATCCCATTCCTCCGTCATGGACACGAAGACTGAAACCCACGTTTTCGTTTTTCTGAATTAGTTCTTTCTTGTTTCTTCTAAGATAAAGTTGGAATGATTTTGGTTGTTGTAGGTAAATCTCATACTCTTTTACCTTGTTCTGTCTCAATCTAGAAACTATTAAATCCAAGTCAGCCCCCACTCACTGTCGCCTCCTTGATTCTCATGTGAGGACCACCTGTTGTCACAGAAACAAAATCTTCATACCCTTTCCCACAACTTCCAGGTCTGAGCTCGAAATCCTTTGCAACTGCATCTATGTTTTTTAATACGTCCAGCAATCTTCCAGTGAGTGCCATCCCTCTCAAAAACTGAGTCTTCTTTCCATTTTCAATCAACCATCCCATGTTGCTGCTGACTTGAATACCTCCACCTTCAGGATCTTCCATCCCATGAGAAGCTCTAGTAAGATAAATCCCATACTTGATTCCTTTGAACAGCTCTTCGACTTCCCATTCACCAGGCTCGAAATATGTATTAGTCATCCTCACGTTCACTCTTCTTATGTAATCTTGAGCCCTGCCATTTCCTGTCAATGGCATTCCCAAAACCGAAGAGGTCTCTCTCGAGTGGAGCCAAGATTTGAAAATTCCGTGATCTATCAGCGCGTTCCTTCTGGATTTCACTCCCTCGTCGTCAAAAAGGAAAGTTCCATGTTCTATCCCAATATTCCCACTGTCGCAAAGAGTGACGAAATTTTCTGCAACTTTTTCATTGAAATAATTTTTAAGGAAAGATCTGTTTCTCAGGACTTGGTCAGCCTCTGTCCCGTGCCCGAATGATTCATGTGCGATCAATCCTGCCATATCTCCGTCAAGAATCACTGGAAACTTTCCAGAGGGTGGAAGCTTTGCTTTTAAAAGATTGATTGCATTAGTGCAAATCTTCTTTGAAATTTCATCGATATTTATATTTTCTGAGATGTCAAAGGTGTCTATCTTTCCGACAGAATGATAATCTTGTTGAATAGTAGCTCCGTCTTTTGCCAGAGCAAAGAAGACTGCCCTGCTTTTTGGAATCTTTTCTCTCAGTTTAGTTCCTTCTGTATTGGCGAAAATTTTCTCTGTGAACGAAGAAGCTAAGCTGCAAGTGGCATCAGCAATCTTAGGGTTGAAATTTTTGAGAATGTTAAAACAGTTTCTCACCCATTCCAATCTTTCTTCAAATGAAGTCTCTTTTTTTGCTTTAACCACTCTGTCCATTTTCCAAGGAGGCTGTGGCTCCATCTTATATGGCTTTT
>JAZDPU010000061.1:0-2838 GCA_043797345.1 Candidatus Aenigmatarchaeota archaeon
AAAAATGCCAAATCTTCTTCCTAAATAACTAGTTCTTTCTTCTGGAGATAATTTCAACAATTCTGTCTCTGATGAGTACTGTCCGATTACCATCGTTAATTAGAATTACCTAATGGATTTAAACGCTTTTTTCGTTCAGCTCCCTTCCCCATCTCAGATCGACTTCCTTGAACCACCTTTCTCTGGCCTCTCCGACTGTGAAAACAGATCCAGTGACCAAAACAAATTCATCCTTCCCGCAGCCATTTATCGCCCTTTCAACAGCCTCATTCACATTCTCAGCAACAGTAAACTCCTTTCCATAAATTTCAACTTCCTCTGCAAGCGAGGCAGGATCCATAGATCTTTCTTTCAATGAATGCCTGGTCAGGACTATTTTATTCGACATTGGAATAATCTCCCTGAGCATCATCCCGACTTTCTTGTCTCTTGAAACTGCAAAAACCAGATTGACTTTCTTTTCTGGAAGAAGGCTTTTCAATGATTCGACCAATTTTGACATGGCCAGAGGATCTTTTGCCGAATCCAAAATCACAAGAGGATCTTTCTGAATTATCTCCATCCTTCCAGGCCATCTTACATTTTTGAAGCCTGCGACATACGCTTTCTCAGGAATGTCAGTCCCATATGACTTTAGTGATTTGATTGCTGCAACCGCTGTTGCTGCATTCGTCAACTGGAAATCTCCAAGCAGCGAAGTGAACAATTCTTTGATCTCATAATTCTCCCCGATTACGTCGAACGTCTGCCCGTCAAGATTCGAATTTATTTTCTTGAATCTGAACTGATTTCCCAATCTTAAAATTCTGGAATTCTTTTCTTTAGCTACGTCCTTGATGATATTGAAAATTTTTTCATCATCAACCGCCGTGACTAGAATACCAAAATTCTTTATTATCCCTGCTTTCTCTCTTGCTATTTCTTCCAGGCTGTTTCCAAGATATTCTGTATGTTCCAATCCGATGTTTGTGATTATGGAGACTAGAGGATGGACGACATTCGTCGCATCTAATCTTCCTCCCATTCCAACTTCTATCACCGCAAAATCCACCTTCTTGTCGAAAAAATATTTGAAAGCCATCACCGCAGTTACTTCGAAAAACGTAGGCTGGCTTTTCCTTTTTATCAGATCATCAATGATCGGTTTCAGCTTCTCGAACATGGAGATGATTTCCTCTTCCTTAATCCTCTCCCCGTTTATCACAATCCTTTCAGTATAGCTGCTGAGGTGAGGGGAAGTGTAGCTTCCGACTTTGAAGCCGGCTGCCTGAAGAATCGAAGATATCATCATCACCGTCGATCCTTTCCCTGCCGTCCCTCCGACATGAATAATCTTTAATTTTTTCTCAGGATTCCCGATGCTCTCAAGCATGTAGCTTATCCTATCCAATCCTAGTTTTATATCCCCGAATCTTCTCATATTGAAAATGTATTCTACAACTTGATTGTAATCCAACAAAATCACTTTTTATACAGAGGAAATCTCTTGCACAATTCGATCACATCTAATCTGACTTCTTTTATCACTTCATTCTTTTCTATATCTTCCCTGAACTTCTTCAGGATTTCCGCTCTTTGTTCCTTGTCGTCAGGCAACTCATAATTCTTAATCTCTTTAATGATTCTTACGATCATCCCAGCTATTATTTCCATCTCTTCCTCTTTCATCCCTCTAGAAGTTATAGCAGGAGTTCCCAACCTCACTCCGCTTGGATAAAATGGAGATGCAGGATCTGCTGGAATAGTATTTTTGTTCAGAGTGATTCCTGCCAAATCAAGAGCTTCCTGCACGAAAATTCCTTTTCCTCTTCCCAACGGCGTCAAATCAATAAGAATCATGTGATTCTCAGTTCCATTCCCAACAAGCTTCATCCCTCTTTTCATCAGCGCTTCAGCCAATGATTTTGCATTCTTCACAATCTGCTTCCCATATTCTTTGAAATCATCTTTCATTGCCAGACCAAGAGCTGCAGCAATCGCAGCAGTCGTATGGTCATGCGGACCACCTTGCAAGCCAGGAAAAATAGCTCTATCAATTTTTTCACCAAGCTCAGGATCTTTCTTCAATCCTTTCTCAGTAACCATTATCATCGCCCCTCTCGGCCCTCTCAAAGTCTTGTGGGTTGTAGTGGTGATGATATGAACAAATGGAACAGGACTCTTGTGAGCTCCGGCAATAACCAATCCTGATATATGAGCAATGTCAGCTACCAAATAAGCTCCGACCTCATCAGCAATCTCTGCAAATTCTTCAAAAGGAAATTCCCTCACATATGCAGTCGATCCGACCCAAATCAATTTCGGTTTGTTTTCTCTTGCTAATCTCCTGACTTCTTCCAGATCAATCACCCCGTCTTTAGTGACATGATAAGGAACGCTGTTGAAAAACTGTCCGGTCACACTGGCTTTCCATCCATGAGTCAGATGTCCGCCGTCAGGAAGATTCTGTCCCATGATTGTGTCTCCTGGTTTGCATGTGGCAACATACACAGCAAAATTTGCAGGGCTTCCAGAATACGGCTGGACATTCACATACGGGACTCCAAAAACTTTCTTTGCCCTGTCGATTGCCAGCTGCTCGACAAGATCAACAAACTGATTTCCTCCATAATATCTTTTCTTCGGATACCCTTCAGAATATTTGTTAGTCAGAACAGAACCCATCGCTTCAAATAAAGCTGGATTTACAAAATTTTCAGAAGGAATCAGCTCCAGTGAATATTCCTGCCTGTCAATCTCTTTTTTTATCATCCCAGCTAGTTCAGAATCTACTTTTTCTAAATTCTCTAATTCAAGATACCACATATTACCACCCTGGACAAGAGTAAAATCAACCTT
>JAZDPU010000062.1:0-3160 GCA_043797345.1 Candidatus Aenigmatarchaeota archaeon
ACAGGACTTCCAATTTTCTGGAAGCAGGAATCAAACCCATTTTTGTTTTTGACGGAGAGCCTCCGAAGTTTAAGAAGAAGACAATCGAAGAGAGGGAGCAGAGAAAGAAAGAAGCCACAGAAAAATGGGATGAAGCTTTGAAAAAAGGAGAAAAAGCCATTACATATGCTCAGGCTGCTTCTAGACTGACTGCTGATATGATAGAAGAATCAAAGAAACTTCTGGACGCTATGGGGATTCCTTGGCTTCAAGCTCCCAGCGAAGGCGAAGCCCAGTGCTCGTACATGTGCAAGAAAGGAGATGTCTGGGCAACAGGATCTCAGGATGCTGACAGCCTTCTATTTGGTTCTCCAATTCTTGTAAAAAACATGTCAATTTCTGGGAGAAGAAAAGTTCCGAAAAAAGAAGTGTATGTTGAAATCAAACCTGAAATAATCGAATTGAAGAAAGTCTTGGAAGCCCTTGGAATCAATCAGAGACAGTTGATTTTGATTGGAATGTTGATTGGGACTGACTACAACCCTGGCGGAGTGAAAGGTTTCGGTCCGAAAAAATCCCTCGAATTGGTTAAAGAAAACAAGATTATGAGTTCTGTTATGAAAAAAGTAGAGTGGAATTCGGAAATAGACCCAGAGGAAATTTTCAATTTTTTCATCGAACCACCGGTAACAGAAAAATATGGTTTCGAATGGGTAGAACCCAATCCAGAAAAGATTCTCAAGTTCATGTCAGATGAGCATGACTTTTCCAGGGAAAGAATTGAAAAGGGGATTGAAAGGCTGCAGCAGAACTTCTCCAAGGGAACACAGGCCAATTTAAAGACTTGGTTCAAGAAATAACTATTAAGAAAAACAATTTAGGAAAGAGAGAATGGACGTAGAAAAGATAATTTCACTTGCCAAGAGAAGAGGGATACTTTTCCCCAGTTCAGAGATTTATGGAACATTCGCCGGATTCTTCGATTATGGAAACTACGGTTCTGAGTTGAAAAGAAATGTGGAGAACTCTTGGTGGAAGCACTTTATCAATGATAGAGATGACATGGTAGGGATTGATGGAGCTATAATCACACATCCTGATGTTTGGAAGTCAAGCGGCCATTTGGAATCTTTCAATGATCCGTTAGTTGAATGTACGAAATGCAAGAAAAAATTCCGAGCTGACCATCTTGTTGAAACAGAGCTGAAGATTTCTGTAGATGGATTGTCCCAAGACCACCTGAAAGATTTGATGGAGAAACACAAGATTAAATGCCCAGACTGTAAAGGCGAATTGAAATTCCTTCAGCCGTTCAATTTGATGTTCAAGACTTCTGTCGGAGCTGAAGCTGGAAATGTTGCTTATCTCAGACCTGAAACAGCCCAAGTCATTTTCACTGATTTCAAAATAATCCAGCAGGCTTCAAGAAAAAAGCTTCCTTTTGGTATCGGACAGATAGGAAAATCATTCAGGAACGAGATCTCACCAAGAAACTTCGTATTCAGGGCCAGAGAATTCTCCCAGATGGAGATAGAATATTTCATCCATCCTAAAAAAATGGACAAGTGCGAATTTTTATCGAATGAGCACTTGAAATACGAATTAAATGTCCTTACTGCCGAAGCTCAATCAAAAAATAAGCCTCACCAGAAGATGAAGATTAAAGATTTGCTGGATGAGAAAATAATCAAAACTCCTTGGCATGCCTTTTGGATTGTCGAATCGATGGAATGGTTCGAGAAGATTGGAATTAAAAAAGATAATCTCAGAATAAGGGAACATACTAAGAATGAATTGTCTCATTACTCTTCTGAGACCTGGGATGTGGAATATAACTTCCCTTGGGGGTGGAAAGAGCTTGAAGGGATTGCTAACAGAACTGATTTTGACTTGAAGCAGCACATGAAATTCACAAAATCGGATTTGAATTACTTTGACGAAGAGACGAAAGAAAAAGTGATTCCTTTTGTGATAGAACCATCCTTCGGGCTCGAGAGGACTATGATGGTTATTTTGCTTGATGCATATTCAGAAGAGAAAGGCGAGAAAGAAGTCAAGGTGAAATTAAAGTTCGAACCTTCTATTTCTCCAATCAAAGTTGCAGTATTTCCTCTCATGAAAAAAGATGGTTTGGCCGAGAAAGCAAAAGAAGTTTTCGATATTTTAAAAGAAAAATTTGTCTGCGAATATGACGAGGCTGGGAGCATAGGAAAAAGATATGCGAGATCAGACGAGATCGGGACTCCGTGTGCAATCACAATCGATTATGACACACTGAAGGACAAGTCTGTTACAGTGAGAGATAGAGATACTGCCAAACAAGCAAGAGTAAAAATCAATGAATTGATTCCTTTCTTAGAAAAGAAGATTTGATTACCGTTTACTGAATTTCATCTCATCGGCTGAGCTGGGGGTTTCCCTCTGTAGATGGTCGCATTCTTTGGAGCAATGATCAAGAAATCTTCATCCACTCCAACCACATCCCCATTCATGGCAGAAATAGTCTTCTTCAGCTTCTCGACAGCCCTCTTCAGCGACGCCATGTCCTTGTCTCTGAGCTCTTTAATCTTCAAAAATATCACATAACCCTCTCTCAGAAGCTGCAAGACTCTATCAGTGTCATTATAATCTTTCAAGGATTCGATCTTCACATTGACTTCCTGGCCTTCAGACGGCGTGACTGGAACTTCAACAAATTCTTCCCCAGGCTCCTGGGGTTTTCCCATCCCAAATTTGCTAAAGAAATCTTTTATGCCCATTGTATTACCTAAATATCGTTTTGGTCACGAATGCTTAAATAAGTTAACTTCCTTTAGACACTCTTCTCATCTCTTCCAAGATGCTGACAGCATTCCAAATTTTTGTCCGAGTGTACATTGGCATATTCGGGTCATTGATTATCTCATCGAGAATATGGATGGCAGTGCTGATCTTCACTTCGTCGCTGTCATTTGTATTCAGAACATTCTTCGAATCCTCAGCAGCTTTTCGGATATTCTTAGGAACAGTCCTGTCATTAAGAATCTGTTCTAACAATCCAATTACCGGTTTCATGTCTATCATTCCAATCATCATGCCATTACTTCTTTTAATTTAGTTTGAAGCTCCTTCAGCTTATTGTTGATTCTTTCCCCGCTTTTTTCCAGACTTTTTACTTTCAAATCAACATCTTCTTTTGTCT
>JAZDPU010000063.1:0-8631 GCA_043797345.1 Candidatus Aenigmatarchaeota archaeon
AAGAACAAAAGGAATGCCAGTCCTCCTCCAATGATTCCAATCGCAAGCAGATATTTCCACGAGACCTTTTTGAACCCTTTGAACTTCCACTTGTTCATGTGAAGAGACAAAATCAAAAATATCAGTCCGATCAGCAGTGATCGGATCGCAGTGAATACTACTGGATTGATGTTCACAATGAAGATTTTGTTGGCAAAAATAGCAAACCCGCTTATGATAGCAGCGACGAATGCCAGGAAGGTTCCGGTGATTCTAGCCATATATAACAATTAATTTTATAAAACTCCTCTATATATTAGCATGTTCGATGTTGTGATTGTCGGTTGCGGTCCTGCAGGTCTCTCTGCCGCTATATTTTGTGCAAGAGCCAGATTGAAAACTCTGGTGATTGGGAAAAGAGAGAATAGCCAGCTTATTCTTGCAAAACACATTGAGAATTATTTCGGATTTCCAGAGCCCATAGACGGAAAGGATCTTCTCTCGCTTGGGATGAAGCAGGCGACGAAATTCGGAGCTGAAATTTTAAATGACGAAGTAGTGATTATCAAGCAGAAAGGCAAGTTGTTTTCTCTGAAGACTGAGAAGAAAATAGTAGAATCGAAGGCAATCATCATCGCCACTGGCGTTCCAATCGTCCTTTCTGGAATAAAGAATGAAGTCGAATTCAGGGGGAGGGGGCTTGGTTACTGTGTGAATTGCGACGGATCTCTGTTCAGAGGAAAGAAGATTGTAGTGGTAGGGAACGGAAATCATGCTGCTGAAGATGCGATTCAAGCCACATCGTATTCAAATAACATAACACTCGTTTCAAATTCTGAACAATTGGCATATTCAAAAAAATACGAAAATGAACTGAAGAAACACAAGATTAAGGTTATGGTGGGTGAAGTGGATGAATTTGTCGGGAAAAAATTTCTAACTGGTTTGAAATTCAGTGACGGGAAAGTATTGGACTGTGATGCAGTTTTTATGGCATGTGGGACTACCAGTGCTTTGGACTTTGCCAATGAGCTCGCTCTAGATGTGAAAAATAACATGATTGTAGTTGATGACAAAAACATGACCAGCTTCCCAGGCGTATTCGCTGCTGGCAACTGCATGGGACAGTGCAGACAGATTGCAAGAAATGTCGGAGACGGATGCAACGCCGCAATCAATATCATCAAGTATCTGAAGATGAAAGACATTTATCTTGACTTTGGAGAGAAGTGATGAAGATTAGAAAAAGAGTCGGTTGGTTCTCATTCACATGCTGTGAAGACAGTTCCATAGTTTTCACCGAACTCATGAACAATCATTTCGACGAATGGAAAAAGAAGATAGACATCAAGGCGGCAAGAATATTCAGGACAAAAGAAGATTTGAAGAACCTTGACATATCTTTTGTCGAGGGGGCTATCGCTTCGAAAAGGGATGTGGGAAAACTGAAGAAAATCAGGAAAAACAGCAAAATCCTCATCGCAATCGGCGAATGCGCGTGCAATGGAATGCCTGCCGGCCAGAGGAATATTTTCAATAAAAAACAAAAGGACGAGATCAAATTAGAAGTGAAGAGGTTCCAACTTATGAATAAAACTCTACCAGTGAACAAAATAGTCAAGGTTGACGACTACATTCAAGGCTGTCCTATGACCGAACAGCATTTCTTACAAGTCTTTAACAAATATGTAAAGTGAGAAGATGCACACATTCGATATCGACATCAAAGGATTGAGCAAAATCGAAGGGCATGCTGATTTGCATGTCAAAGTGAAAAACAACAAGGTCGAAGATGTCGAATTGCTTATCCTTGAAAACAGGAGATTTTACGAGCAGGCTGTCCAGAATGCAGATTACAATTCTGTTCCGCAGTCAATAGCAAGAGTGTGCGGGACCTGCAGCCTTGCTCACACCATTTGCAACCTAGAAGCTATCGAGAGGGCTTTGAAAATAATTCCTTCGGATCAGACAATTCTCATGAGGCAATTGGCCATGAACGGTCTGATGATCAGGGATCACGCACTTCATCTATATTTCTTTAGTCTTCCTGATTTGCTGAAGAAAGATTCAATCTTGGATTTTAACGAGAATGACAAGTACGAACACAAATTGCTCCATGATTCTTTTGATGTCAAGCAGGCTGGAAACGACCTCTCCACACTGGTCGCAGGCCGTGCGGTTCATCCAATGTTTCCAATTGTCGGTGGGTTTTCCAGTTTTCCCAAGCCTGGAAATGTTAAACAAGTAATTGTAAAGTTGAAAGCTGTTCGCCAAAAGACAATTGATCTGATAGACGTATTTGGTAAATGGGATGAGAATTTCAAAACCAAAACGGAATTTGCATCGCTAATAAATGCTGATTTTAACTTTCTTTCTGGAAATATTCTTGCTGCAGGGGAGACTCTTGATGAGCAGGATTACATTAATCATCTAAATGAATTTCTGATTCCATATTCCACTTCCAAAGGTTACGAGTTCGAAGGGAAAGTATTCATGGTCGGGTCATTAGCAAGATTGAACCAAAACAAAAAGGGTCTGCACAAGGATACTAGAAAGGATGTAGATTTGTCAGTTTTTCCTACATCCAACGTCTTCCAGAACAATCTTGCACAAGCAATTGAGATCCTTCACAGTATCGACGCTTCGATTGAAATTTTGGAAAAACATCATTTCAAAAAGGAGGATCCTGCCACTCCTCAGAAAAACAGTGGTGAAGGCGTTGGTGTCATCGAGGCGCCAAGAGGTCTGCTTTACCACTATGTTGACATCAAAGACGGGAAAGTCAAAAAAGCAAAAATCATCGTTCCAAGTTCCCAGAACCAGATAAAGATGGAGAAAGACATCGGCATGTTGGTTGAGAGCATGCTTCCCAAGAACGGCAAGAAAAACATCGAATGGGAGATTGAGAAACTAATCAGAGCATATGATCCATGCATGAGTTGCGCTGCACATTTTCTGAAAGTAAAATGGGAATAATGAATTCATTTAAGAGCTTGGGTTTGTTAAAGCTTCGATTAATCTTGTTTCATCTGTATAAACTTTTGCATCAGTTCTGGTCCTCACGTGTAGGAAATCTGTATGCATTAAAACCTTCGGCGGTTCAGTTGTGTATCTCTTTTTTATACGGTCATATAATCTGAGAATTCTACCTGCATTTATTGGATGATCATAGCCAGGAAATTCAGGGTTTTGTTTCGTAGGAATCATACCTGACAATACGACTGCGGAAAAATAGTTATCCCCAATGATATTATGCTCATTGTCTATAGTCTTCTCCAAGACTGTAAGAGGCAACGCTGTAACCTCTTTTCCGGTATCTTCAATTGAACGTATAACAGAATCTGGAAGTCCTAAATCTTCTTCGTAAACAAAAAGTACTTTATACATATGAGATAATTAAATGAAAAACTATTTAAGAATATCTTTGAGATTATCGATTTCTTTCTCGAGCTGTTTCAATATATCTTTTTCACTTAAATCTGCAGGAACTCCTATGATTTTGAAATCCTTCAATTTTCCCAGCTTTTTGTTTAATTTTAAATCAAGCAGGAGATCGTAATCGTGAACTGAATAATTGCTTCCAGCTTCAAACTGATCCATATCTGAAAATGTTTTCACTCTGCCAATTCCAATTACAGTATCTATTATTATCAAATTTTCGGAAGGCAGGTTCTCTGTGGGGTCAAACTCTTCGAACGAAACGTCAGGAAAATCTATTTTCAGCCTCGGCAACAATTTGAGAGGCAGACTGTCTTTTTTTAGCAGCTTGTTCCCAGAAACGAATATTTTCATATCTTCTCTACTTTTACCGCCTGCGCAGGGCAGACTTTCGAGGCTGTCAGATTGTTTTTATAATCCTTCTCATCAACTATCAGTTCGAACGAATTTCCCTTCTTCTTAGAATTCACCAAGTCCACCTTCCCGTCGTTTGCAAGCTTCCAGAAATCCGGAGCTGCACCAACACAGTTCAACGCTCCTATGCATTTGTTACGGTCAAATGTGATTTTATATTTTGTCATATAATCAATTTAGTATTCATTTCTTAGCAAACAGATTGGAGAAAAACGAATAGATTTTGAAGAAGAACATCTTTACCTGATTTAAAGCTCCCATTCCTGTGATAGTTATTCCACCGTTGTTCAAAGCCTGGGTTGTTGCGGCAGTCTGGTCAGGAGACGAATAAATTTGAGTTAGGACAGATTGTGAAGATGTGATGATCAATGTTGGGTTAGCAGGTTCACCTTCTTTGAACTCACTAACCTTTCCTCCGGCTGTAACAACAGTAAAGATCTTCAAAGTGCCGTCATTCAAATTGATTTTGACATGTATTACATCGTCAGGGAAGAACTTTGCAATTTGTTCCAAAGCATTCCCAAGGTTCTGTTGGATATCGCTTTGTGCGATTGCTCCGATTGGTAAGAACAATAAAAACATAATTCCAAGAGCAAGTAGTTTTTTCATAACAAAAATTTATTTTCTTTATTTAAATATGTTTGAATGCTTGGATTTTCTCTGTTGACGAAAGGTTTAAATATTTAAAAATTTTCTTATGGATGGGAATTCAGATGAGCCATTATAGAATTGATATGGATAAATTATCTCCTGATCCTACTGTATTTGATGGGCTGGATGAACTCTTTGGAAAGGGTGAATACAAGCCAGGTTCTGTGACTCATTCTGCTCGGAGATTGTATAGACAGACTTTTGGATGAGAATTTGGTTGCCTACAGTTTATTTTATCCAGAATTAAACAATACTATAGGTTTGTATGAATTGGATGTGGTTTTTGGTCTTGGTCCCAATAATCATCGTGGGAGTTGTCATAGCTATTTTTGCTGTTCCAAAGACTCCTGATTATGTCCCTCCGACTACTACAACAACTACCACTAAAACTACTACGAGAACCACTACAAGGACAACTCAGACTATAACGACTACCACCACAGCTTCAGATTTCACTCCTTGCAACCTCTTTAAGGCTGTATGCAAGAGCCAGTGCGATCCGATTGATGATTTATTGGATGCACCCTGCTATTCTACAACCTTGGTTTGTTGCAGACCCAGAATAATATCAACTACTACGACTACAACTACCACCTCCACTCCCAACTATCCTCAAACTTAGCTCATCTCTTGCCAAAAAGGTAAACTTTAAACACTAGATTTCCGTAGGTTAATTATGGAAGAAGACGTCGAAAAGATGAAGATAGGCTGGATTAGTCATTACTATGGTAAGATGGGGGTAGCAGTGCTCGAACTTGAAGAGGAGCTTCGTGTTGGAGACACTATCAGTATAGAAGGTCCGTCTACCTCTTTCAAACAGGTTGTGGATTCCATGGAGATTGAACATAAAAAAGTCCCGGTTGCAAAACCTGGTCAATCTGTTGGAATGAAAGTCGCCAGCGCTGTGAAAGAGAAGGACACTGTATTCAAGTTGATCGAGTAAATTTTTTATTTTATTTTTCTAACTTGAAATCAAATCTCTCATCGAATCTATCATTCTGAATAGTTTTATTCCTGATGAGGGTTTGAATTTGATTCCGAGGATGTTCGCAGCTAGAATGTGATAATTGACACTGACTTGCGAGTATGGCTTGAAATGGACAATTGGTTTTCTCTGGACCAAACCTCTTTCAACGTTCTTGTCGAATGGAATGAATCCAACAATTGGAATCCCGACAGATTCTTCAATATCTTTAGGCTTCAGCTCATACCTCTTGTGCTTGACCATGTTGATTACTAAGCTGACTTTTTTCTTCCCCATCTCTTTGACAACTTTATTGCATCTATCCACGTCCGCCAATGCCGATTCCAAAGGCTGAGATACAAAGACAACTTCGTCGCATGCGTCAAGAACAGATACCGCCTCTCTACCAAGACCTGGAGCAGAATCCAAAATTATGTAATCTATCATCTCAGTGTCAGAAAGTTTCTTAATCGCCTTTTTCAGCTTTGCGACATCCAAATTAATCAGATCTTCCAGTTCATTCGAAGCCGGGACAAACATCACCCCATTATGATGGTAGATGGCATTTGTGATGTCAGTCTTTCCTTTCAGAACATCGTTCAGAGTCTTGGAAAATTTAGCATCTCCCAGATAGTGGACCATGTGAGGGGTGGAGAGATTACAATCTACAAGAATCACTCTTTTCCCAAAGTTAGAAAGAGCAATACCTAAGTTTGTCGCAACTGTAGTCTTACCGACACCCCCCTTCCCTGAACTAATTCCTAATACTTGTACCATTGAATCACTGAAAATAAAAAATTCAGTTTCTATCTATTTGGGAGCTTGTTCTTTTTGACGAACTGCCAGAGCTTCTTTGTCATTTCACTTGGAGCTAGATCGCCAGTCCCAAAGATTTTAGATATCGGCTGATCAGCAACCTTTTTGAAACTTACAGAATAACCTCCGAATGCTTTCTTTGCGATGTTTACAACCTCCTTACACATTTATTATAGATTCAGACCTTAAAAATATAATTTTGTCGAATTAATAAGACGAATTTTCAATTATATTAAGTGATTTTTCGTGCATGAAGAAAAATACAGATTGCGATATGGGATCCTCTTCGGATTCATCTTATCTACGGTCGAGGCATTTGCCATTTTGATTCCAGCCTTTTATCTCTCCTCTCTCAGCATTTCCATTGCTGTCTACGCGTTTCTTCTATCAATCGGCGATGTGGTGACATTTGTTCTAAAACCGTTCCTAGGAAGACTCACTGATAAGTTTGGGGAAAAGAAATTTTTGGTAATAATTCCAATCATCATGTCAGCCGCGTTTTTCCTCATCGGTTTCACGACTTCTTCAACACTTATTGTCCTTCTGAGCATCGTCGGAAACATGTCTGCTTCATTGCTGTTTGTCTTGGTCATCATCTACGGATTAAGGATGATAAATAAGAAACCGGATGCCAAAGTCGGGATGTTCGGCGGGTTGAAGAGCAGCGGTTGGATCATCGGACTGCTTCTACCAGGACTAATAGTTGACAGATTTGGTTTGTCTGCAGGTTTCTATTTGTTCTTGGTTTCTGGTGCTGTTTGGATGTTTTTCATTTTCAAGAACTGGAAAAAAATCGGAAAAGTTAAGAATTATAAACTGAAGCCATCTCTGTCATTCCTAAAAAAAATTCCATCATTAGTCATCATAAAAACCATGGATTTGGCAATGTTCTCAGTCTTTCTTTTCTTCTTCACCCGTTACGCCTTGCAAACTCTTGGATTGTCCAGATCAATGGTTTCTATAATAGTAGTAGCTGAAACGATAGCTTTCATGTTGAGCAGTGTGCTTGTAGGGAGAATTTCTAACAAGGGAAGAAGAAAATACTGGATACCTGTGTGTGTGATCTTGCAACTGCTGGCCGGAATTGCTATGATTACTGCCACTTCTTTACCGTCCTACTTCCTCGTCGCAATTCTAATCGGAGTTGCAGGCGGATTTGTCGAAGTCTGGATATTCTCGAAAATAAGCGAGACTGTCAAGCAGTATGACAAAGGGGCATTCTATGGAACGTTTGGATGGAGCTATGACTTGGAAACAATAGTCGGGGCACAGCTTCCTGTGTTATTGATTATGTCAAACCTCAACCAATTCTATTCTTTTTTCGTCATCCCCGCCATAATGATTATCGGATATCTGCTTAGCATCAAGAAAAGAAATGTCAAAGCTTAACTATCTTGGCTAATTGCTTGGATTTTTTAATTGTTACTTCATCCCCTGCATAAAGTTTAACTGATTTGGGGTTATTGTCAGATATCATAAATCCGCCGTCTCTGAGAATTTTCACTTTTATGATTGAATTTTCATTCACAACCATCGGCTTCATCCTCTTCCTGAGATTGTTGAACGCGATTCCCAGGCCTTTCTTGAAACTTTTTCTCGTTATTGAATAAAAATATGCACGACTTCCAAACGGAGTGGAAACAAGAATCCCATCTCCTATCATGTTCCTTCCAATGAGTCTTCCGTTCACGTATGCGTCAAATCTTATCGCATAAATGGGTTTGCTGGAGACTATGTTTATCTCGTTCAATCCGATAAGTTTTTTTCCATTAACTAGGCCTTCCACTTTAATCTGCTTGATTATTTTGAACTTTCTCTTTTGCAATCTTTTCAACACATTCCGATAATTGGTATGCCTGCAGTTGATACAGACTTCACTATGTTTTATGAAAATTTTAGGTATCCCGGGAAACTTTCTCTCGGCTTCAAGAATTGTCCCGTCTCCTCCGTATGAGACTACTATTTCTGGATGTTTGGAAAACTCTAATCCAAATTTCGGAATTTCCTTTTCGACATCTTTCTTATATTTGCCTACAACAACAATCCTCAAGTTAACGCCTCTTTTCCATGGCCTTTAGAACTCTCTCTTTGGCAATCTTGAGGGCAGCTTCCCTTGGTTTTAACTTTTCTTTATCAGCTCTTTCTAGAATATTCTTTGTGTTTTCAGTGATCTTCTGTTCCACAGTTCTGAACATGTCTTGGGGAGTTCCGCCTATGAATTCTATATAAGAAGAAATGACTCCTCCGGCATTCGCGACAATGTCAGGAACGACAAGAATTTTTCTCCAGTGAAGAACATCTTCCATGTCCTCTTTCATCGGGATGTTCGCTGCTTCGACTACTATCTTCGCCTTCACATCATTGACATT
>JAZDPU010000064.1:0-7808 GCA_043797345.1 Candidatus Aenigmatarchaeota archaeon
AGTCTTTCACTGTGGGAAAATCAGATTAGTGCTGTCACAGTAGGGAACTCGATCAGCGTTTCTGGCGCATACGTGACTGAGTTCAGAGATAAACTCCAGCTGAATATTCCTAAATCTGGGAAGTTAGAAGTTTTAGAATAAACCTGCTTCTGTAACTATAAAGTATTTAAAATGCCGATATTATTGTAGAATTGATGCTCTCATGCCGAGGGCAGCGAGACTCAAAATCAGATAAAAGATGATGAATGCTGCCGAGGTCGCATAACCCGGTAGTGCACCAGATAGATGAAATCTAGGTGAACCTTGAGTCTTTTCGATGAAAACATGGCTTGACTCTGATTTATGATGAGTCGGAGGTGAATTGAGAAAGATAGTAAGCTGGCGGGCGCAAGCCCATCTGGGTTCAAATCCCAGCCTCGGCGCACATTCTTTCAAAACTACAAATAATGGTGTGCAAAAAAGTTCGCTTAATTCATCTCCAGATTAGGTTTATAAGCCGACTCACGAAATTCTTATAAGGTGAATGAATGAAAATGAAATCGGGTGGCGCATGGGCTGTCGTAACAGCTTTCATTGTGCTAGGACTTCTGACTCAGTTTGATCCTCTAGGCGCAGGAAGCGCAGGATTGAATTGGGTTGTCGCAGGAATCGTTGCATTCCTCGTAACATGGTTTATGGCAAAGTAGTGAACATTTGAAATTTTTTAATTTCTTGTCTTTTTCTTACTAGTATTGATTATATAGATTTAGAGCGGCTGTGATCCAGTGGCTAAGATACGAGCTTCCCAAGTGTCCTCGGAATTAGCTCGTTACCCGGGTTCGAATCCCGGCAGCCGCACTTTTAAACCTTAAATTCTTTTAAATATTAAAAATATGAATTAAGTTTAGTCAAACGGTGTCGAGATGAAAAGAACTGGACCAACCAATCCATACTTGAAAGAGTTGATTTCAAGGCTGAAGGAGAGGTCATTCAAAGAGAATTCGCACATCTGGTTAGCGGTAGCTGAGAGGTTGGAAAAGCCGACAAGAAAGAAAATTGAAGTGAATCTCTCGGTCATTGAAAGAAATTCGGATAAGAATGATTTTGTAGTTGTCCCTGGAGCCGTATTGAGCTCCGGAGAGCTGACCAAATCCGTAAACATAGCTGCGTGGAAGTTTTCCGAGGCTGCCAAAGAGAAAATCAAGAAATCCAAAGGGAAGATCATGACCATAGATGAATTGGTAAAAGAAAATCCAAAGGGAACTGGAGTAAAAATTCTGGTGTGAACATGAAGATATACGATGCTGAAAATCAAATTCTCGGAAGGATGTCTTCAATCATTGCCAAGGAGTTGTTGAACGGGGAGAAGATATTTATTGTAAATGCGGAGAAGGCAGTCTTGTCGGCAAGCAGAGAATTTTTGCTAGAGCATTATTCAAACAAGTACAAGAGAGGAGATGTCTTTCACGGTCCGTTCTTCCCAAAGCAGCCTGACAGGATGCTGAAAAGGACTATAAGAGGAATGCTGCCGTGGGACAGGACTAAAGGAAGAGTCGCGTACAAGAATTTGAGAGTTTTTATTGGCGTCCCTGAAGAATTAAAATCAAAGCAGTTTGAAAAATTGAAAGAAGCGGATGCTGACAGGCTGAAAGGAAAAGTAGTCTCTCTTGGAGAGATATCAGTTTCACTGGGAGCAAAGAAAAGATGGTAAAAAAAGAAGTGAAGATGGTTATTACAAAAGGAAAAAGAAAGAATTCAGTAGCCAGGGCAAAGGTAGTTCCTGGAACTGGAAAAATCTTGATCAATTCGATTCCATTTGAGATATGGGGAACTGAATTCTTGAGGATGAGGATTAAAGAGCCGATCATGTTAGCAGGTGATCTGGCGAAGAAAGTTAACATTTATGTGAATGTGAGGAGTGGGGGGATGACCGGGCAGACGGACTCTATAAGGATGGCGATTGCCCGTGGGCTTGTTGATTTTAACAGAAGCGAGAGTTTGAAAGAAATATATACCCATTACGACCGTAATCTGTTGGTATTCGATTCTAGGATGAACGAACCTCACAAGCCTGGAGCAAGCAAGCGCGGTGCCCGTAGGCACAAACAAAGATCCAAGAGATAGATTAGCACAGGCATCAGTGAAAAATCAAAAGATAAGAATTTAAACACAATAATTAAATTTAATACACGCGGTGTCGATTAGATATAGATAATTTAGAGTGAGTATTCATGATAATTCCAGTAAGATGTTTCACATGTGGGAAAGTAGTCGGACATCTGTTCGAAGATTTCAAGAAGAGAGTTCAGGCTGGAGAGAATGGGGAAAAGGTTTTGAACGATTTGGGATTGAAGAGGTATTGCTGTAGACAATTGTTTTTAGGGCATGTTGATTTGATGAAGGAAATTTCACAGTTTAAACCGTGATTGAATGAATTGGCCAAAAGATCATTTGACAAGATTTGAAGTCGCTAGACTGATCGGAGCCAGGGCTTTGCAGATTGCTCTTGGAGCTCCTATTCTGATAAAGGCTGAGGGGTTGACTGCTTCGATTGATTTGGCGAAGGCAGAGTTCAAAAACAAAATCATTCCTATAACAATCAAAAGAACAATGCCGGGCGGAGAGAAGATTATCGTTGACGTCAAGAAGGGAATTGAGAACTGGCTGAATGTTCACTCTGGAGAGATATAATTCAAACCCAATCCTAAAATTTCTTGAACACAGTATCTGAGATATTCGATGTTTCTTTTATGCTCCATTTTTTTAAGGCCTATCCTAACTCTATTGTTCCTTAACGATTTGGCCGGGGTTTCTATTTCAAAAAAGTTAGTTATCATAGGTCTGAGTACTTTTTCTTTCTCAGTAGGTATTTTCATTTCATAAAATCTATCCAAAGTATCAACATATTCATTAGCTTTAACTTCATCACCTTGAGAAACAAAAACTATGTTTGACCCAAAGCCTCTCAGCATTTGACCTTTTCGTGCTATTCCTCGTTGGATTGGAGTTGCCATACTTCTGGTATAAGCAGGCTGTGCTTCTGGAGGGATTCTAGCTGGCTTTCCTGGAAATCTGCTAAAAGTTAGATTTAAAGAAAATCTGTCAAAATGGCCTTGATCGACATCTCTGGAATTTTCGATCACTACCTTTGCCAGTATATCTTTAGTCACTTTTAATTCCCTCTCAGCGTCAAGCAATCTGTGATCAACGTATTTGTTGATTGTATAATGACTTCTTTCAAAAGTGCTGAGGCCGATATGTGCAGAAAGGGAATCTGGATGATATCTCACCGAGATTCCATAAACGGATTCATCAATTTTTTTTACTTCTGCGAGTTTTGCAAGTTCAAGTTGGTATTTTTCTCTTAACTCAACTACTCTTGCATACGTCTGCGTTAACAGGTATATCACTCTAGGAGATTCGTGATCAAATCGTTCAACTTCTGTAGTAACTAGACCTTCTGAACGAGCGTCCCTAAGAATGAGTCCTAGTTGTGTGGTGTCGAGATGTCTCGTAGCAGAAAACTCGCGGAAATCACCGAATCGGACACCACCTTTGTAGGAATGTAAAACTGACATTACTGCATTTCTGTCTTCTGGTAAATATTCGGTTCTAGTCATTAAATCACTACCAAACTTTTCCAATCTACTGACTGCTTAAAAACTCCTCTCATTGTCTCATCCAGCTTCTGAATTGTTTCAAAATCAAAATCACTTAATTCATTTAGTTCTTCTATGAGAGGCATGACTAACTTGGCAACATTGGAATGATTGACTCTCAGAGGCGGTCCGTGAGGAACAGGGTAGACAAATACAGAAACCCGCTCTCTATATTGGGCATTCCACATTTCTCCATAGATTCCAGCTTGAACTACATCAAAGAGCAAAGTTGGAATGTCACTCCCAGGAATTGTCCTCCTAAGCTCTGTATACAAATCTCCACTCTTCACCTTCAATTCATAAATTTCACGGAAGCAAACGTCGTTTCTCAAAATCAAATCTATATTGCCACGAACGGGTGTGACGAATGTGTTAGAAGAAATCCGCTTGTCTATTGCTTCACAGGTTGGAGGCGGGAAACTTTGCTGTTGTAAACATTTTGAAAGAAATGCCATTCTACCTGAAACAAAGTCTATAGCAAATTCTTCCAATTCTTTGTTGAGAACTTTTAATCGAACGTATCTTAACACATCATTTTTTGGCTCATCGACAATAGTGTTGCTTTTTGAACTGTGAACTACTTGCAGCAATTTTTTCAGGTAAGCGTCTTTCAATCTGCCTCTGGTTTCTGGAGGACTATTTAAAAAATCATTGAAAACAGTTCTTTCAATTGTAAAACCGTACAATCCCAAGCTGTGCTTTACATTGTATCGAGCGAAGCATTCTTGATTTTCTGGCGACGAAGACCAATCGCTATGACTTTTTTTCCATGCCCCGCTATATGTACCATAGTAACCATATCTGGCTTTAAGTAATTCCACGATTGACAAAACAGGTATTGCTCTTTGTGGCATACTAGTCAAGTAGATTATCGATGAAAAACTTTAAATTGGTCACTCTAAGAACTCCACGTCGTCGATTCTTCCGTCAGAATCCCTGTCTATACCCCTGACTACTCTGGCAATCTCTCCATTATGTTTGTTCCCTTTTCCAATCTCTTTCATATGCTTCATCAACGCCACAGTCGCAGCCCTGGTTCCCTTGAATCTTTTTCCGGCAATAATCAATACTTCCTTGTCTTTCGCAAACGGACTTTTGGTTTTTATCACAATCCCGATGTCATCTGCGCTGTAGATCGTCTTTGAGAATGAAGAGACAAGGTCAAACTCGTGGTTGGGGTCGAAATATATTGGAAGGTTCTTGTTCATTTTTTCAATGTATATGTTCGCCTTCGGACCGCCGATTAAAATCAGATTATTTTTCAAATCATTGTCTCTGACTTCTGTATCCAACTTGTAGTTGGGCTCCGAATGCTTGTTTAAAAAAGTTCCGATGAATAATCCCAAGTCGATTGCTACATTTCCATCAGAAGCCTGAACTCCATATCTCCCATGTGAATCTGGAGAGCCGATGATTATTGTAGAGTTCAGCTTTCCTGAATCGATAAATGGCTTTAGAAAATCCAACTCCATCACGTTTGTTTTTTTATCGACTATCGGCTCGCCTTCAAACAATTTGACAGAGATGAACGGATAAAAAACTGAATATATTTTTGTCAAAGCACCGACCCTTTCCTCAGTTCTATCTAATTTTATTATTCCAGCCTGCTCCAATCTCCTGATATGGTAGTAAATCTTCTGTTCATGCTGCTTCAATCTCCTGGCAACGTCCATTGCGCATGAGGGTTGTTTTGATAGTTCGGTTAAAATTTTCAAAGCAAGCTCGGAATTGAGGACGCTGAAGTTTTTCGGCTTTATGACAATTGTCTTGTGGGCAACCTGCCCGTCTTTGCTTTCATCGATCAAATAAGGCATATCCTATTAATAAAACTTTAACCTTATAAGCTTTTTTGTAGTAGTTAGACCATTTTTGAGCTCCTTTTCACTGTTTAGAACAGCCTTCTAACGAAACTCTTTTAGATTCCTTTTATAGTCGATTTTCTGCAATCAATTTAAAATGGATACAATAACGACACCCGCTGGGATGATGGAAAAGGCTAACCCCAACACCAAGTTGATAAAATTTTTTGGCCAGATTCCTGACCAACCCAATTCTAGGTGAAAAAATGCTAGCAATTGTTTCATATTCAAATGGTCTTTGTGAGACTTGTCTGAAGAATGCGCATGAAAAAGTTCAGATGAACAGGAGTTTCTTGGTCTCTACCTTCGACTCGTCACTTGGAAAAGAAATATTTGTCTGCCCGAAATGCGGAGCAACAAAAGAGTGAGATAATGTGTGGAATTTGTGGAGTAATTGGAAGAGATATTCATAATCTCCCAGAAAATTTTGCTGCCTCGATTATCGTCGAAGGATTGGACATTCTAAAAAATAGAGGATATGATTCAGTTGGTATCTGTACCCTGAATGAAAATGGATTGGAGATAAGGAAAGACGCGGGAAAAATTCATGAAATAAATAAAAGATTTTCTTTGGACCAAATGAAGGGATATGTAGGAATAGGTCATACGAGATGGGCAACGCATGGTGCTGCAAATAAAGTAAATGCTCACCCACATCTTGATTGCACTGGAACTATTGCCGTAGCTCACAATGGAATAATTGATAATTTTGCTGATTTGAGGAAGAAATTGGAAGAAAGCGGCCATAAATTCGAATCTCGAACTGATACAGAAATATTTGCACATCTCGTTGAAGAAAAAATGAAAACTGGCCTGGATTTTGAAGGATCGTTCAAATCAGCCTGCAGAAATATAACTGGGGCTAACGCTTTAGTATCAATTTCAACACATTCGCCTGAAACGATTTTCGCTTTTAAGTGCGAGAGTCCGCTGGTGATTGGAATAGGACATGAAGCTAATTTTGTCACTTCTGATTATTATTCGGCATATCGTCATGTTTCAGAAAAAAATAATGGCAATGGAGGGTTGTTTGTTCCGCTTAACGATGGGGAAATTGCTTCTATCACACCTAGAGAATATAGGATAGAAAGATTGAATGGAACTGTTGTTGATAAAAAACCTGAATCTGTAAAATTAAATCTTGAATTCGCATTAACTGGTGGTTTTTCAAGTATCACAGAAGAAGAAATACATCAGCAACCAGAAACTTGTAAAAAATCTTTTTATACGCAACAACCTTATTTGGAAAAAGTTGTAAATGGCTTGGTTGGTAAGAAAAGGGTATATGCTGTTGCAGCAGGGACAGCAAAATATGCAGTCCAAGTAGCATCATGGACATTCCCAAGACTGACAAAAATTGATTTGAAACCTGTTACATCTTCACAGTTCGAATATCTTGAAGATGAGTTTTCTCCAGATGATGCGATGATTGTTGTAAGCCAGTCAGGAGAAACTCGTGATACACTTAGACCGATAAAAAGTGCCAAGAGTGTGGGAATGGAAGTTTATGGAATTACAAATGTTCCAGGATCTCAACTGACTAGAGAGGTAGACAGTTATATTCTTCAGCAATGCGGCCCTGAAAAAGCTGTTGCTTCGACAAAAGCTTTTACCTCACAAGTGATTGTACTAAACAGATTGGCTTTGGCTTTA
Organism: Candidatus Aenigmatarchaeota archaeon; assembly: GCA_043797345.1. Classification (GTDB taxonomy): domain Archaea; phylum Aenigmatarchaeota; class Aenigmatarchaeia; order CG10238-14; family SCSR01; genus JAGVVV01. Next base: position 7,151 of record JAZDPU010000064.1, read on the forward strand.
GGTAAAGCACAGGGAAAAATAACCGAACAACAATTCAACGAGGAAATGAGTAAATTATACAGAACGCCAGATTTAGTAAAACAAGTTTTGGTTAATTTGAAAGATCAGGTTAGAGAAACTGCTGTCAGATTTTCTGATAGAGGCTCATTTGTGTTTTTAGGAAGGGGTCAAAATTATGTGGTTGCAAAAGAGGGAAGATTGAAACTGCAAGAACTGACTTACAAAAGTGTAATGGCTTATGCGTCAGGAGAAAGCAAGCATGGATTTATTGCGGTTGTTGAACATGGATTTCCAGAAATAATAATTGCTCCCCCAGATAAAACAAGAGCTGGGATCCTCGGGAACATTCAAGAGATGAAAAGTAGAGAAGCACATTTGATTGTTATGGGAAAGTATGATGATCATGAAATTAAAGAGATGTTGGATCCTAAAACAGATGTGTATTGGGAAATGCCGCAAACCCACCCTATCAATAGCACAGTAGTTTATACTATACCACTGCAATTGTTTGCAACTTATATGGCTCTTCATCTCAGAAATCAAAACCCGGTTCGATATGCAGGAACTCCTGACCAGCCTAGAAATTTAGCAAAAACTGTAACAGTTATTTAAAAATAATCACATCTTTTCTGGAACTTGAATCCCAATAATGTCTAAA
>JAZDPU010000065.1:0-4361 GCA_043797345.1 Candidatus Aenigmatarchaeota archaeon
TTTCCTCTGTCGTTAAGACCCACAGTAACATTGGTTTTAAAATTATATATTCTAGTTGTAAAATTTTCTACAGAAAAGAAGTTAGGGAGGGGATAGGAATATTTTGGTGTCGATACAGGTCCTAAACCCCACCTAAAGCAAAATTTGATAAGGGTATTTAAATCAATTTGTATAGTGGAAAATCAGAATCACTCAAGAGAAGTAAACAAAAGTTTGAGGGAAGTTTACGACACTATTGCCGATTCTTGGACCAATCTGAGAGTCAGACCGGATGAATTTGTTAAAGCTTTTTCTGAAAAAATAAGTGAAGGACCTCTTTTGGATTTGGCTACTGGAAATGGCAGAAACTTAGTCCCGTTCCTGGGAAAAAAGATTGAATGTGTTGGAGTAGATTTTTCTAAAAACATGATCAAGGAAGCTAAAAAATTCCTGGAAAGGAAAAAATTGAAAGCTAATTTTGTCATTGCAGACATAACAAAACTTCCATTCAAAGAAAAGATTTTCAGAACAATCTTGGCAGTTGCGATTATACATCATCTTGAGACTAGAGAAAAGAGATTGACTGCTCTCAGAGAAATAAAAAGAGTTTCTGACAATTCTAAAATACTTATATCTGTTTGGAAGGATGAAACCGCTGCTCCCGACGAATACAAACTCTGGAGATATCATGGGAAGGAATATCAGAGGTTCTATCATTTCTACACTGAAGAAGAATTGAATAAAGATCTTCTAGATTCTGGAATAAAAGATTTATTTTTCCTGAAGAATGACAAAAACATAGTCATTGAATCCAAGTCGTGAATAAATCACTCATTTATTCAATTGGATTGCCTTTGTTCTCAGATAATTAATCTTGCTTTGGATGAATTTTATTTCCCTAACAGTCTTGGCAGCAAAAAGAGCCTGTCTAGCCTCATAAAGCTGTTCTTCAATAAACCTAATCTCTTCGAGGTTTTGGCTATTCATCATATCACTTATTTTCACTTATTAGTAGTACTACTATATAAAGGTTACTATTTGTAGGTAGTAATTATTTGTATACTGGATAGAAAACCGGTTTAAATAGTTTATAAACTACCCTTTTAGCTTTCAAGTTCAAGATATGGAAATATGGAATTTGAACATGCATTCCTCAGAGAGACTGTAGAAAAACTTCTCGATACTCCGAATCTTTCAAGGAAAAAAGCCGAACTTGTTACAAAATCTGTCGCAAAAAAATACAATCTTGCATTCTTGCCAACTAATGTCCAACTTCTTCAGGCCTGCAACGAAGAAGAAAAGTCTCAATTGAAACAATCACTCCTGAGAAAGCCCATCAGATCCATTTCAGGAGTAAACATCATCACTATTGCAACTGCTCCAGCTGACTCATGTGCTTGGGGGAAATGCATATACTGCTTGAAAGGACCAAATTCTCCGCAAAGCTATGTCGGAACAGAACCAGTCATTCAGAGGGCGATGAGAAGAGACTACGATCCGTTCTTGCAAGTCTCAGACAGATTGAGGCAGTATGACCTGATGGGCCACGGCCAATTCGGAAATAAGATTGAAATGATAATCTTAGGAGGAACATTTCTCGGATTAAAAAATGAATACAAGGAATGGTTCATTAAAAGAATGTTTGATGCTTTGAACAATTCCGATTCTGAAAATCTGGAACAAGCACAACTTTTGAATGAAACAGCAACAAACAGATGCGTCAATCTCACTTTAGAGACACGACCAGACTTTTCAAAAGAAATTCATGTCGACGAGATGCTGAGATTTGGAACAACCAGAGTGGAAATCGGAGTTCAGTCAATCTATGATGATGTGATCAAATTCGTGAATCGCGGTCATACAGTTCAAGATGTTATCGATGCGACAAGAATAGTCAGAAATGCAGCTTTGAAGATTAACTATCACATCATGCCAGGACTCCCACTTTCAGATTTTGATAAAGATTTGGAGATGTTCAAAGAATTATTTTCCAATCCAAATTTCAAGCCAGACTATCTTAAAATCTATCCAACTGTTGTTGCCAAAGGAACCAAACTCTACGAACTGTGGAAAAATGGAGAATTCAAGCCTTATTCATCTGATGAATTGATAGAGCTGGTTGCCAGATCCAAAAAATTCATTCCAAAATATTGCAGAATCCAGCACATCGGGAGATTAATCCCAACTAATGAGGTGGAAGCAGGATGCAAGAACACAAACATCAGGCAATTGATCCAGAAAAAAGCTGGGCAACTTGGAATAAAATGTAATTGTATAAGATGCAGAGAAATAGGATTCAAAATCCAAGATGGGATTTATCCTGAGAAGATTGAGATGACTAGGACTGATTATGAAACTGCTGGAGGAAAAGAAGCCTTTTTTGCATTCGAAGATTTGAAAAATGACATCATCTGCGGATTCCTGAGATTAAGATTTCCTGATTCGTCCCATAGAAAAGAGATAGATTCTGATACAGCTTTAGTCAGGGAATTGAAAGTGATGGGGAATACTGTCCCTATAGGCTTGGAACCAGGTAAAATCCAGTGGCAGCACCGAGGATTTGGAAAACAACTGATGAACGAGGCTGAAAGAATATCAAAAGAGGAATTCGGGAAGAAAAAAATAATCGTGATGAGCGCTATCGGAACGAGGGAATACTATAGAAAACTAGGTTACGAGAAAGATGGGGTCTATGTTTCCAAAGTTTTAAACTAAAAACCAGAGATTATTATTATGAAAGACTACTCAAGAGTCCTGAAGGAAGTCCTGAAAGAGATCACTCCTAAAACTGAGGAAAAGAGGAAATTGGTTTCTCTGGCAAAAGGGACTGTCTATCTGGCAAAAAAAGAGGCGAAGAAATACAAAGCCAAACCCATGCTGGCAGGAAGTTTGACAAGAGACACATGGCTTCCTGGAAAGAAAGAATTCGATGTTTTCATTCTTTTCCCTTCGAAACTTGACATGAAGAAGATGGAAAAATATGGATTGGAGATTGGAAAAGAGGTAATTAAAAAATTGAACGGGTCTTTTGTGATCGAATATGCCCAGCATCCATACGTATCAGGAACAGTTCAAGACACGAAAATAGACATAGTTCCTGCCTTTGAGATAAAATCCACTAAAGACCTGAAATCAGCAGTCGACAGGACTCCTTTCCATGTGAGATACATTGAGAAAAAACTTTCAAAGAATTCGTCAGCTGAAGTCAGATTGCTAAAGCAGTTTCTCACTTCCAATGGAATCTATGGTGCTGATACGAAGACAGAAGGATTTTCCGGATATGTGTGCGAATTGCTGATTATAAAATACAAAAAGTTCTTGGAAGTTTTGAAGAACGCAAGCGAGTGGGATGCCGGAGTGATAATTGATATCGAGAATCATCATCAGAAATCAGAATACGGGAAGCTGAAGAAAACTTTCAAAGACCAGCCTATGATTTTAATTGATCCAACTGACGAGAGTAGGAATGCCGGAGCTGCTGTCTCCTCTTACAATTTCATGAAATTCAAAAAGTTGTCAAGAGAATTCCTTAAAAATCCAAACAAAGAGCACTTCCATTTCAGGCATGTCAAACCTTTGGATGAGAATGAGCTTATAAGCTGGCAACTGAAGAGGAGGACTGAAATCATTCTCGTGAAATTTAAACCTCCAGAAGTCGTTCCTGACATCCTCTGGCCGCAGCTCAGGAAATTCACAGAAAGGATGCATTCAATCTTGGAAGAAACTAAATATGAATTCAAAGTTCTGGGGAGAGATGCCTATTCTGACAAGGAAAATTCTATTGTTTTGTTTGAGATGGAAATTTCTAAACTTCCTCTAGTTCAGAAAAGAATCGGGCCTAGTGTTTTTGATATAAATGATGGGAGAAAATTTGTTGAAAAATACAAGAAGCAGGCATTGGCCGGGCCGTATGTCGAAGATGGGATGTGGGTGGTGGAAGTCGAAAGGAAGTTCATGTCTGCAAGAGAGAAATTGGTGGAATCGTTAAAAGAGAACGAGACTGTATTGAAAGCTAAAGGTGTTCCAAATTTCATTGCTGCCCAGCTTGTGAAAGGTTTTGAAATAATTACTGATACCCAGAAGATGATTGATATTATGAAGAAAGATGCCGAGTTTGCACAATTCTTGAGGAGATATTTCGAAAAAGAGAGTTTAGTATGATTGAGATAACTTTTCTAGGAACAGTCTCGGGAGTTCCAACCAAAGATAGAAACCATCCGGCGATTGCTTTGGAATACTACGGAGAGGGAAAAGACACCCTTCTGTTTGATTGTGGAGAAGGAACGCAGAAACAGTTGATGATTTCTGGAATCAGTTTCATGAAAATCAATAAAATTTTCATCTCCCACTGGCATGCAGATCATTTTGCTGGTTTGATTCCC
>JAZDPU010000066.1:0-2872 GCA_043797345.1 Candidatus Aenigmatarchaeota archaeon
ATCAGATCCTGGTAGAACATCTGTAGATCATCTTCTGAAAGTTTTGCTCTCTGGTCGGCTTCTATGAGGACAGATGGGATTCCATATCCTGAATGGCCACATAATGGAAGAATGATGGAAGAGATTCTGTTTGCGATTGGAGAAATTCCCTGGTTGGCGAAAAAATCAATTCTGATTGGCCTGTCAAACTCCGCTGTCCTCAGATAGAATGTGAAGATCTGATTTGCAACCTGTCCTCCGAATTCATTCAGAATCGGATGGTTCTCTGGATTTGAAGAATATTTGAAAACCAAACTTCTTTCTCCAGGCTCAAGTGCATATGTGAGTAGGTTAGTATCCTTGGTCTGATTCAATAAAATTTTTATATTATTTACAATCTCTCCCTCGGCCTTTGATATCAATTGGGAGTTTACAATCTCGCAGAATCTAGTTCCTCTGCTGTCTTCAATCACTCCGGCTAGAATCGTATTTGTTTCTTTGCAGGCTGAGAAGAGATGTGTGTAAGCTTCAATCATCCTCTGATATGACGGGAAAATCAATGAAGTCTTGGCTGGTTTGTCAGTGTAATGAGGAACTATGGAACCGTGCATGAAAAGTATTTCCGGCTTGAACTTCTGCACGAATTCGGCAGCTGTGGTCGCTTCTGTGATCATTCTTTCTATGTTCGAATTCACTTCAAACTCTAGTTCTGAGAAAGGGTCTACTATTATGTTTGGAGTAGGAGATGGGATTGACTGGGGATAATAATCAGTTGAATTCAGTTTGTCTCCTGAGAAAGAAAACAAGACTCCGACTGCACGAGTGAGCATCAGATCTATTCCATGAAGAGTTTGCTTTACTAATCCTCCGTCCACTCCTCCAACTTTCAGTCCGTCTAAAGCTATAGGATTAATCTTCTGAAAAATCTTTTCCTCAAAAATCTCAGTTCCCAGAGTAAGATTTGTCGATGAATTTACTTCCCTGAGGAATTTTCCCAATTTGCTCCTCTGGCTCTCAGTCTCAGAAATTCTTTTTGCGATCTCGTCTGTCATCTGGAGAAAATCTTTCATCAAGATTATTTGGATAAAAAAAGACTTATAATATTGGAACTCGAGAAAGTGGTTAATTGAATGTGATTATCTTAACTCAGGGAGGATGTCCGAATCTGCTTTTTTGTTGTTCGTTTTTTGGGATTTCGGGGTTGACCATTTGTTCAGATTTTAATAGGTTGTTCCATCGGCGAGTGTCAGATCGACTGAGTTTCTGACCATTCTCTCTACCGTGTGGTTCATAAGTTGAAAATTGGTCTATGAAATGCCTGGATCTTCTGAAAGAACGACGGAATTGAATTTTCAATTCTGGAAACCTGTCATAGAAAGGAGATTGATTAGCTTTTCCCAATATACATTTCACAAACCGATTACTATCAGGATCATAATAGTCCCAAACTCGAGGGCCTGAAGTCAAATCCTTAACGATTTCGCGATAGAAATTATTACTTTTAAAATATCTAGAAATGCCAACATCGACTTTAGAAGTTTTTTCCGGCTGGTCAATATCTTTAAAGTATCTCGAATAGCGAACCATATCCATGAAAAATGGGAATGAAGATTTAAATAGAGTTAAGACAATTTTCCTTAGGAAAATCAGTTAAATTCTTAAACAAACTCAATTATTAAATACAGGTGTTAAACGTCAAGGAAGAAAAAGTAATTGTCACCAGCGCCCTGCCGTATGCGAATGGAGAGATCCATCTAGGTCATATTGTATCTACTTATTTGCCAGCTGACATATTCTCCAGATTTCTAAGATTGAACGGCAAACAGGTCTTTCATGTCTGCGGGACAGATGACTATGGAGTCCCTGTTCTGATAAAAGCTGAGAAAGAAGGCAAGGAACCAGCACAGTTTGTAAAGGAATTTTGGGAAAAGGATTCCAAAGATCTGAAAAGTGCTGGGATTGATTTTGACATTTTCTCCCAGACTTCTTCTGAAGAGAATATAGAATTAGTCCAGTATTTTTTCAAGGAATTGAACAAGAAGGGATTTATTTTCACGCAGGAAGTCGAGCAGTTCTATTGCGAGAAGGATAAGAAGTTTCTTCCTGACAGATATGTGATTGGAAAGTGTCCTTATTGTGGAAAGGAGAATCAGTATGGGGATGTGTGCGAGAGCTGCGGAAGGACTTATGCTGCGACTGATCTGATAGATCCAAAATGCGCGATTGACGGAAGCGTACCTATCAGAAAGAAAAGTCAACACTATTTTTTCAAACTTTCAGAGTTCAGCAAGAAACTGAAGAATTGGATGGAGACCAACAAAGAGCTGCAGCCTGAGGTAACAAATTATTTGCTGCAGTGGATAAAGGAAGGACTGAGAGATTGGGATATCACTCGAGACATCAGCTGGGGGGTGAAGATTCCGTTGAAGGAAGCCAATGGAAAGGTCTTGTATGGATGGTTTGACAACCATCTTGCATATATCGCTTTTACTTTGAAATTATTGAAAGAGAAGAAGATTGACGGAAAGAAATTCTGGAACGAAGCGAAAATCTATCATTTCATCGGAAAAGACATTGTATATCATCACTACCTCTTTCTCCCAGCCATGAGGATGGGAGAAGGGAGTTTCAAGCTTCCAGATGCTCTTCCCACAAGAGGTCATCTGTTGTTGCAAGGCCAGAAATTTTCAAAGAGCAGAGGAATTTATATCGGGTTGAGGGAATTCTTGGAACTGTTCCCTGCAGATTATCTTAGATACTATCTGGCTTCGATCACTCCATACGACCAATCAGAAATTAACTTCAACTGGGATGAGTTTCAGGCGAAGATAAACAACGAATTAGTTGCTACTTTGGGAAATTTCGTTCACAGGACTCTGACTTTTATAAATTC
>JAZDPU010000067.1:0-2844 GCA_043797345.1 Candidatus Aenigmatarchaeota archaeon
CTTCTGAGATTAAGCAATTTGAACAGTCTGTCGTCAATAAAATCACAGATCCGCAGAAGAGTGAGAATGTAAAGAGAGAAGTCAGAGAGTTCAAGAGCACTACCCAAGTCTCTACCCTAACCCAGAAAAACATTTCGACAATCAATATCCCAGGAATCACCGATTCACAGAAGTTTCTAATCGCCGTTGCTCAAAAGAAAGATGTGACAATAATCTCTGGGATTAAAGAAGAATCTGTAATAGGATTTACGATTGAGAAAGAGAAGACTGTCGCCATCGACAACGAAGGAAACATCATCTCTATCAAGGAAGATCCAACTTTTGTAGCTGTGATCAAATCGATGGTCAATTTCTGGAAGAATCTTTTCAGAATGAAGAAGTAACACTTTATTTTCACCAAAATTAAACATTAGTATAGGTTTATATGAATTGGATCTGGATTTTGATTTTGATTCCCGTTATAATCGTTGGAGTAGTTCTCGCATTTTATGTCGCCCCGAAAACTCCTACTTACGTTCCAAAAACTACTACCACCACAACAAGATCACTTATCAAGACCACAACGACGACAACTCGGACAACAACTCAAATGACTACTAGTGTTCCCGATTCCCCATGTAGCCTGTTCAAAGGTGAATGTAAGACGAGATGTGGCGCAGATGAAGATATTTCCCAAGTTTCCTGCGAGTCACAAAATAAAATTTGTTGCATCCCAAGAAAAATTGTGATGACGACAATGACAACTTCTACAACACCAGGTTTTATCCCGACTTAAAGATAGGCCAATATCCCCAGTGACCCATGGATTATTGTCAGGATTATAGAAATGGCTGCCATGCGTGAATGCCATTTGAAAGGAATTTTATTTATTCTCCTTTTGTTTAAAACAGAGATAGACGCTGTGAACAGGAAAGAAATCAAAGTCAGAATTCCAAGATAAACTATCAATGGTATTCCGTTAATTTGATAGTAGGTAATTTCTGCCAGCATCTTATTGCACCACTATGGTTCCTTTCATCGAAGGGTGCAAATGACAATGATATCCAAATGTCCCTGTTTTGGTGAATGTGAAACTATAATTCTGCCCGTTGGACAAAATTCCTGAAACAAGCTCTGGCAAGTCAGTGTGAGTAGGATGAGGATCTGACGCTATTTGATGCGGTGTAGAATCTTCATTACTCCAGGTCACAGTCATTCCTTTTTTAATGACCAGAATGTTTGGAGTAAATGCAAAATTTTTGATTTTGACAGTAGATGATTGGCATCCCACATCAGGAGATATTATACAGGCAAAACGCTGATTGACACATTGACACCAATTTACTTTTGTTCCGTCAGGGCAGTCGTATTTTTTGACATCACCTGCGTTGCATTCTGCAGATGTAGTCGCTGGAACACATTTACATGTGACTGGGTCAACATCGTATCCTTCAAGGCAATCTATCAGTGCACATCTGATATTTGTAGTGTCATTTCCTTTGTTCTGGAAATACAAGGAAGAAAGGGCTATCAAACCGATGGCAGCTATTATCAGAATTGGAACAATTTTTTTTGTCTTCATACTATCTAAAACTTGTCACATCCTAATATAAAGTTTCCGAACGGTTGCCAAAAAGGTAAACTTTAAACACTAGATTGTCATAGGTTAATTATGGAAGAAGACGCTGAAAAGATAAAGATTGGCTTTATCAGCCACTACTATGGAAAGATTGGAGTAGCAGTTCTCGAGCTTGAAGATGAGCTTGCTGTCGGTGACACTATCAGCATTGAAGGTCCATCTACCTCTTTCACCCAAACCGTGGATTCCATGGAGATCGAGCACAAAAAGGTTCAGGTAGCAAAACCCGGTCAATCGATTGGCATGAAAGTGAGCAGTCCGGTGAAAGAGAAAGATACAGTCTTCAAGGTCATCGAGTAATTTTTTTATTTTGTTTTTCTCAACCTGAAATCAAATCTCTCATTGAATCTATCAATCTGAACAGCTTGGCTCCTGATGACGGTTTGAAGTGGATTCCCAGCAGATTTGCAGCCAGGATATGGTAATTCACACTCACCTGTGAATATGGTTTGAAATGGATAATTGGTTTTCTTTGAACTAGAGCGCGTTCAACATTTTTGTCAAACGGAATGTAGCCAACCAGAGGAATCCCAACTGATTCTTCGATATCTTTAGGTTTCAGCTCGTACTTCTTGTGTTTCACCATGTTCACAACTAGACTGACTTTCTTCTTTCCCATCTCTTTGACAACTTGGTTGCATCTATCCACATCGGTGAGTGCTGATTCTAGAGGCTGAGATACAAAGACAACTTCATCGCTGGCATCAAGAACCGAGACAGCCTCTCTACCAAGGCCCGGAGCCGAATCCAAGATTATATAATCTATCATGTCCGTGTCAGCAAGTTTCTTGATTGCCTTTTTCAGCTTCGCTACATCAAGATTAATCAAATCTTCCAAATCATTCGAAGCCGGAACAAACATTACTCCATTATGGTGATAGATAGCACTAGTGATGTCTATTCTACCTTTCAACACATCGTTCAAAGTCTTGGAGAATTTAGTATCTCCTAGGTAATGAACCATATGGGGAGTGGATAGATTGCAATCTACAAGGATTACCCTTTTTCCAAAGTTAGAAAGAGCAATACCCAAGTTTGTCGCAACTGTTGTCTTACCGACCCCGCCTTTTCCTGAACTGATTCCTATTACTTGTACCATTGAATCACTGAAAAAATAAAAAATTCAAATATTCACTTTTTGGATAGTTTGTTCTTTTTCACGAACTGCCAAAGTTTCTTTGTCATCTGGCTTGGTGGTAAATCTCCAGTTCCGAAGATTTTTGAGA
>JAZDPU010000068.1:0-8279 GCA_043797345.1 Candidatus Aenigmatarchaeota archaeon
CAGCAAAGCCCCAAACTTTTCCTTCGAATTCTCTGAAAGCCTCTCTTAGAAGCATGTAGTATCCAGTGGTTTTCGGAAACATGCTGCTCATCTCGGCAAAACAAAATCCTGTTAATATTGTTGTAACACCTGCAAAAACGACTGATAACCAGACTCCGTTGCCGGCAGAACCTGCAGCTTTTCCAATCAGACTGTAGATTCCTGCACCGACGATGATGCTGACAGAGAAGAAGACGATTTCAAACATGGAAAGACTTCTCCTCAACTTCTCTCGCATAAATATATTTAACCTTTGGTTTTTAATTAAATGGAAGGAGATTAATGTGGTCTGCCGTCAATCCGAGTAAATAAGGTGAATTGCTTTTTCTTAGTGAGTTTTATGGAGATGATTCAATGTACAAGATGTTAGTCTTAGACATGGAGCCAGCTGTGTTAAATGGTGAAGGTTTGGTACTCCTAGCAAGAGAAGTTGGATTGGAAAAAGAAGTAACTGAAATTACAAACGACGGCCTGGCAGGGAAAATTGACTGGGAAACTGGATTGAGAAAAAGAATAGATTTATTGAGAGGTACTCGATACAGTATCGTGAAAAGAGTTTTTGACAACATGCCATATACTGATGGAATTAAAGAAGTCTTTGCGTATACTCGACAAAACGGAATTCTTACTGCAATAGTGACTGGCGGGTTTGACATTCAGGCTCAAAGAATAAAAAAAGAATTTGGGATTGATTATCTGGCTGCAAACGAGTTGGTTTTTAGGAATGGCAGGCTCGACGGAGTGACAGTTCACGTAAATCACAATAAGCATGAACATGTGGACAGGTTCAAGAGAGACGCTGGGATTATTGGAAAAGTGCTGGTGGTAGGCGACGGGAAAAACGATCTTACTATGATTCAACGAGAACATGGTGTTGGCATCAATACGGTGAATGAGGCTGTGAAAAGGGCGTGTAGGGTACAAATCTATCACCCTATCCAATTGATTGATATTCTTCGCAATCCAGAATCTTATTTAGGGGGAGCTTATGCTCGATATTAAACTGATAAGGGAAAAGCCAGATTTTGTCCGGGAAAACATAAAGAAAAGGCAGCATCCGGAATATCTGAAATACCTGAATGAATTGATAGAATCGGATAAGAAATGGAGAGAGGAGCTGGAAGAACTCAACGTCCTCAGAGCAGAAAGAAACAAGATCAGCCTTGAGATTGCCAAAATCAAAAAAGAGAAGAAAGACGCCAGCAAACTCCTGAAGCAGGCTGCAGAAATTCCTGGGAAGATAAAAGAGATTGAAGAAGAAACTAAAAAACTCGAGGAAAAGAACAGGCTGTTGCTTTTAAAAATTCCAAACATCATCCACGACAAAGTTCCTATTGGAAAAGATGAAACAGAGAATGTCGAGATAATGAGATGGGGTAAAACACCCAAGTTTAATTTCGAACCGAAAAACCATTTGGAAATTTTGCAAGGATTGGGAATGGTCGATGAGGAAAGAGCTGCGAAGGTTTCGGGTCATGGATTCTTTTATTTCAAAAAGGATTTGGTTCTGCTTGATTTTGCAATCCAAAAGTTTGCGTTGGACTTCTTGAAGAAAAGAGGATTTACAATCATCGAACCTCCGTTCATGATTAAAAGGAAGCCGTACGAAGGAGTAGTCGATCTTACTGATTTTGAAAGTGTGATGTACAAGATAGAAAATGAGGATTTGTACCTGATTGCCACATCAGAACATTCGGTTGGAGCGATGATGATGGATGAAGTCATAGATAAAAAAGATTTGCCAATAAGATTTGCTGGAATCAGTCCTTGCTTCAGGAAAGAAGTAGGCACTCACGGGAAATACACCAAAGGTCTGTTCAGGATGCACCAGTTCAACAAGATTGAACAGTTTGCCTTTTGCCAGCCAGAACAGTCGGAAAAAATGTTGGAAGAGATTCAGAAGAACGCTGAAGATTTGTATAAGGAACTTGGATTGCACTACAGAGTCATCGAATTATGCAGTGGGGATCTGAGTATTTTGAAAAACAGGTCTTATGATACTGAGGTGTGGATGGCTGATGGTAATTTTAGGGAAGTAGGCTCTGCTACTAATTGCACTGACTATCAAGCGAGAAGGTTGAATGTCAAATTCCGAGAAGGTGAAGGCAAAGCTCCAGCTGGATTCGTCCATACGTTGAACAACACTGCTTTAGCGACAAGCAGGACGATGCTTGCAATTATCGAACAGTTCCAGCAGAAAGACGGGAGCGTGAAGATTCCAAAAGTGTTGGTTCCTTATACTGGATTCGATGTTCTAAGTAAATCTAAATGAGAATTGGATGATGAAGCTAGTTTACAAACAACGGCAGTATAAGCAGTTATAGAATTTAACCCTTTAAAAGATTCTGATAAAAAATAGGAGCACATCACCGAAGTAAATCGTGAACAGGAGGGCTAAAGGGAAAGCCATCCCGAATCTTACTCCTTCTTTGACGGAAACGAATCTTTTTCCAGAACTTTTCAGTTTCCTTATCTCTTTCTCAGTTATCCCTTCGAAGAGTTTGTTCTCAAATAGAACATCTCCGACTTTTAGTTTTGAGATTGTAATTTTTTTAACAAACCCGTGATCCTGGACCACTTTGGCGAACTTGAAGACAATGTAAATTCCGATCGTTCCTAGCAGCAATAAAATGGAATTGGCTGCGGCCAACTGGAAATTGAAATAATCTAGAATATAGATTGAGAGAAAATAATTCAGCATGAAGAAAGAGGAGAAGATTATTGTAGATCCGAGATAGACGACTTTCTGGTTTCCTTTCATGTCTTTAACGAAAATGTGGAGGAGTCTTTTGTTCATGAGAGCAAAGATGATGGCATATGAAAGCATGTAGACAGTTCCGATTAGGAAAACGTTGAAAAGGAAGCTGACAGGGAATGGGAACAGAAGTTTTCCTGGAAACTGGACTGGGATTGACGGAACTAGGAATCCGATAGCTGCAAGGATTTTAGCATCTCCTCCACCCCACTGTCCGAAATAATACATGAGAAATCCTAAAGCAAACAGCCCTGCTCCAGAAAGAAATGTCATTATGAAAATGGAAAAGTTTGATTGGAGGATTGATTCTGCGACTGCGATTGCGATTCCTGCGGCAACCATGAGATGAGGGATCTTGTCTGGGATGTCAGTTGTCTTCAGATCCCACAAGCCGGCTCCGAGAGATCCGATAAAAGCAATTGCAAGTGAAAGGAGCTCAAAAACCATATATTGAATTAACTTTTAAGTAATTAAGAATATTTCCTGAAACCTATGCTCTGGGCTTCTTCCCTGAAGCACTGCCTGCAATAAAGCAATCCATATTTTCTAATTAGACCGTCATGCCTGCCGCACTTTCTGCACTGCCTGGAACCCCTGCCAAATTTCTTAGGCATCCTATCCACCAACTTCGCCAAAAATTTCCAGGAAATCTTCACTGCCAAGGAATTCCACTTCAACCATTTTCTGGAAAACTTTAGTGTATACTTTTTCGAAATCTGCCTCTAGTTCGGCTTTCTTGAGTATCACACCACCGAGCTTGGTCGTGACTTCAATCAACCCAAGATGATTATGAAAATGTTCATTCAATCAATTCAACTCCAAACGTTTTCTTCGCCCATTCTGCTGCGTCTTCCTTACTAATTTTATGCTTGACAGGTATTTGTCTCTGTTGTATCCTTCTTTTTTTTATCCTGAAGCCGGCTCTATAAAGAGTGACTGCTAGCTCAAAGCCCATCATCCCGACTTCATGGGAATATTTTACCCCTGGCATGTCTATGTACTCTCTCACTCCAAAACTGAAATTCCCAGATGAATCGAATTTGTCCTTGCTTAATTTATTTTCTATTCCGGCTAATGCTTTCTTTAAGAATTCAAATGCATCTGCCTTTCTAAGAGTCACCATGACACCCAGTGGTTTACCTTTCGGAATCCCGAATGTGCTTCTCTTTTTGGATTTTGTAACTATAGATTTTTTTCCTGTGAGCATCTCTAGAAGCTTGGTCGCTTTTTCTATCTTAGCCTTGTCGTCACCGCAACCGATGTTCAAAGTGATCTTGTCAATCTTGATTTCCTGCATCTTGTTCATGCTTCTTCACCAACGTTGATCAATGGTTTGGTTTTCCCGACAACAATCACGTGCTCTTTCATGACCTCGAAATCTTTTCCGCCTGCTTCGCAAATTATCTTGTTAGGCTCCCTGCTTCTGGATACAATAATCTTTTTTATCTTGGCTAGTTTTCCGGAGTTCTTTCCATGGATGATCAAAGCAAGGTTTCCACTCTCCATTCCAACATGGTTGATAATTTTGTTGGAAGGCAATTCCAAAAGCAATGAATCACCAGTCTTGTATGAATCCTTGTCAGCAAGAACATTCTTTCCGTCATGAAGATTCAACTGGATTTTCTTGCCTCTCAAGACAGTCTTGCTTTTTATCGAAGCAAGTTTTTCTTTGGATTCTTTCTCTGAAATCTCAATCAGATGAAGCCCTTTTACTGAAGGCACGACCCTGTAATTTTTCTCTATCTTAGGGATTGACAAAGAGTCCATCAGACCGATTGAGAATCTGGAATGTGAAACTATTTTTCCATCCACAAATATCTCCTTGTTCTTGACGACAGTCTTAGCCTCGCTGGCCGTTTCAACCAATTTCAAAATTTCTCTCAAAACTATGACAAGTGGGATGCTTTCGAATTTCTTGTGAGCTCCTGGTGAGGGCGAGACTACCCATTTGGATAATTTCTTAGGAGTCTTCCAGAAAATTGGAACCAGTAATCTTTTCAGTCTCATTTGGATACTTCCTTTTTCTTGTGCTTCCTCTCAAACGATTTTATTCTCTTCTTGTCTTCCAAAACTAAATTCAATATCCTCAGATTCGAAGGATGAATCGCAACCTGCCTCTCAGTCCCTTCTGTTTTCTTGATGGTGACTCCTTCTATATACACTCTGAATTTCTTCATATCGACTTTGGTAATTTTTCCTCTCTTTTTCCAATGATCCCCTCTCATCACTTCCACTTCATCACCCTTTCTCAGGGGAAAACTTCTAACATTGTATTTCTGCTTCAATTCCTTTGACAAATGGGCTGACATCATCTTTCTTCTCAAGTGTATAGGAGCGTTGTAAAGGAATTTTCTCTGCTTTCTTGGAAGGGAAGATTTTATCATTCAAACCACTATGCTCGCTATTTTTCCAATTTGTGAAAATCTTTCAACGGCTTCTTTCGCGACAGGACCCTTGACTTCTGTCCCCTTAGGCTCGCCCTTTTCATTCACAAGTACTGCGGCATTATCTTCAAAAGTAACTCTCATCCCATCTTTTCTTCTGTACTCGGCTTTCTGCCTGATGATGACTGCATGAGACATCTGATGTCTAATCTTGACGTCTCCCTGTTTTACAGTTACTCTGACAAAACTTCCAACTCCACCTTTAGGCATCCTTCTCCTCACTCCTTTGTAGCCACCAATCGAGATAAGTTGGACTATCTTTGCTCCAGTATTGTCAGCGCAAGTAAGGTAACTGGATTGGTTGAGGCTCTTTGTTATTGATGCTCTTACGGCTTTCAAGTTCTGTCCCTCTTTAGATTATTTAATAATGATGTTCAATTTAAATAGCTTTTCTAAAAGAATGAGCTAAACCTTTTCTATGACAACAAAGTGCTTAGTCTTGCTCAGCGGCCTGCATTCAGCTATTCTTACAACATCTCCTTCCTTCGCGGCTATACATTCAGGGTTGTATGCTGAGATCCTCGAATGCCTCCTCTCATATCTCTCGAACTTTGTGATAAAATGAAAATAGGTTTTCTCAA
Source organism: Candidatus Aenigmatarchaeota archaeon (assembly GCA_043797345.1). Taxonomy (GTDB): domain Archaea; phylum Aenigmatarchaeota; class Aenigmatarchaeia; order CG10238-14; family SCSR01; genus JAGVVV01. The sequence goes on from JAZDPU010000068.1 coordinate 5,820, forward strand.
TGACTGCAGTCTTCTGGGCTCTTGTAGAGACGACATTTCCCTGGATAATCTTACCTCTAACAGGAAGCTCCCCATGCCACGGGCACTTTACGTCTTCGCAGACCTCTTTAGGAGGGTTTGCGTCAATTCCAATGTCCCTGTGCGTTTTCTTTTTCATCTTGATCCTCGGTTCATTAAATATAGTGTAGAGATAGTTTAAAAGTTATGACTATTTAACTTTTCAAATCACCATCTGGGAATCTTTTTCTTTATCCTGTCTTCAGGCCTGGAAACCAGCAACTTCCCGTCAACTTGGACTTTAGTCCTGTCAGGAAGAGTAAAGATGAAAATTGATATTCCTTTTGTGACAGTTTTTTCTTTTTTTGAAGTTTCTATCTTCAGCGTGTTGTAAGATTCGTCAATCACTTTTCCAGAAATCCCTTTTTGTGTTTTGTCAGGAGAATCTTTCACTTTCATTTTCAATCCAATCAATTCATGACGAACAAGGTTTTCAGGTGTGATTGGCATACAATCAACTAATTTCAATCTGATCAACAGAATATCCAAGTTTTATCAGGATGTCTTTCAGCCTTACCGAATGATCTCCCTGCAGCTCTATGTGGTTCTTTTTGATAGTCCCTCCGCATGCAAGTTTTGTCTTTATCTGAGAAGCGACACTTTTGGTATTCTCAGTAATCCCTTCGATTATCGTGACCGGCTTGTTGAATTTCCTATGTTCAATAAAAACGCGAATCTTCTGTGCTTCCCTATCGATAGTCATGCACGCGCACAAGTCAGCAGGCAGACCACAAGTAGAACACATATTCCCAGTGAGTTTAGCTCCACATTTACAGAGTTCAGGCATTTTTCTTGCTTGCCCCTTTTTGTTTTTTCAGAGTCTCCAATCTCGCAATCGTCCTTCTCATTTCCCTGATTTTTCCAGAATTCTTGACAGGCCTTCCCATCTTAACATTTCCAAGTTCTTTCACTATCTCTAGTTTAATGTCATAAATCTTCTTAGGAATATCTTCGGGCTTCATTTCCCTTATTTGTTTTACTCTTAGTATTGCCAAATTTTTTCCCTGTTATTTAGACGCTCTTTGCCTTTATATATTTTACGAAGGTGGTTTTTAAGCTTTAGGTTCTTCAGGTTTAGATTCAAGTTTTACCTCAGGTTTGGCTTCGGGCTTTACCTCAGGTTTTATTTCAGGCTTCTCTACAGTCTCAATATATCTTACTTCTTTCGGAGATTCTCTCATGATTTTGACTTGGATTCCTATGATTCCAGGCTTCATTAAACCTTGTGCCATACCTCTCTGGACAAGAGTTTGAGCATAATCTCCTGAATGAGCAATGAAACCTTTCTGGAACTTTTGGAATCTCGATTTATCTCCTCCAAGCTTTCCTCCAATCTTGATCTGAATCCCTACAGCTCCCGCTTCAAGAACCTTCTCCAGATAATAATTGGCAACCTTCTTGTAATTTATCCCCTTTTCAAGAGCCTTTGCGATTCTCTCTGCAACGATGTTGGAATCTAGAAATGGATTTTCAACTTCCTTCACGTCAACCAAAGGATTCTCAAAACCGAATTTCTCTTTTACCTCTTCGCTAATCTCATAAACTCTTTTTCCGGATCTTCCGACCACCAAGCCTGGCTTGTGAGCGAAAACTATTATTCTTGTTCCCAGCGGAGTTCTTTGAATCTCAGTGTGCGAATATCCGGCCTTTCCAAATTTCTTTGCAAAGAACTCTTCTATTTCAGCTTCCTTAATTCCTTCCTTTACAAAAGTCTTTTCAATCGCCATTATCTTTCCTCTAACTCAATCAGAACATGCGCGGATTTAAGTATTTGACCTCTCAGTCTGTGTTTGCTTCTCGGTCTCCTGAATTTGGCTGATTGATTGACGTGAGCAGTCTTGACAAAAAGTTTTTCTAAATTGTAGTTCTTTTGTTTGGCGTTGGCTTCTGCGGATTTCAAAATTGGCAAAATGATCTTTGCTGTTCGTGTGTAGTATTTTCCGTCCAAACTTCTTTCTCCTTCAATCAGGTCTTCAAAAAGTTTTTTGGCAGTCTCCAGTCTTTTTCCTTTGATCTCTTCGCATAGAATCAGCGAATGCTTCATTGAAACTCGTGCATCTTTAACTTGAGCTGAGGCTATCTTCATGGTCATCACTTCAATTCTATGTGCTTGCTTCCTCTTGTTGCTCCTACTCCTGGAGCTGAATGCTTTACTCTCTTGGCAACATTTGAGAATTCACCTAATCTGTACCCGAGCATTTCTGGAGTCACGACCAGTTGGACCCATTCTTTCCCGTTGTAAATACCAATCTTCGATCCAATCATCGCCGGCAAAATTATCATCTCTCTGACATGAGTCTTGTGGAATTTTTGCGGATTCTTTTTTATGCTCTCCAAAAGTTTTTTCTGTGGGTCTGTTAATCCTCTTTTGATCGCTCTCCTGTCTCTAGCAGTTAGTAATCT
>JAZDPU010000069.1:0-2009 GCA_043797345.1 Candidatus Aenigmatarchaeota archaeon
CAAATTATGGTTTATAAACAGCATAGAATTTTATCAGTGCTACTATGTTCCTAAAGGAGAAACGAGCAGGATGAGGAAATTTATTTTGATTGCTTTTCTCCTATGTGGTATTTTTGTGGGTAGCAGTAATAATCTTTTTGCTCAGACCTCATCGATTGATATTGGCCTCTCATGGCTTTTGAATAATCAAGATGCAACAGGTTTTTGGGGTAATCCAGTTCGCACATCGTTCAGAGATACCTGCACGGTAGTTGATACTCTTTCATATTTGAAATCGACCAATAGTACGAATTATAGCAGTGGAGTTCGGTGGATATTAAATGGCGACGTTATAAATATTGATTATCTGACTCGAAGAATATTGAGCCTTTCATTAAGTGGCAATACAATTCAAGATGATATTTCAACTTTAGTTTCACTTAAAAATACGAATAGTGGATGGGGATTATATTATGGACATAGAAGTGAACCACTTACAACTGCTCTTGCCCTACAAGCACTTAAGGCAGTCAACTACCCCGATCAAAATATCATCAGCTCTACCCTGTTTTATCTGACCAGTACCCAAAACCCCGACGGCGGGTGGGGGTTTTATCAGGGGGATGACAGCAATGTCTATATGACGGCCTTAGTTCTCAATACCCAATCCCAATTCAAATCAACCTACGACTTTCAAACATCGATCAACAATGCCGCAGCCTATCTCCTCGCAAAACAAAATCCAGATGGTGGATTCGGAAGTTCTCCCTCTACCGTCTATGAAACAGCCTATGCATATCTGGCTCTCATCGGAGTAACAACCAACGCAACAGTCCTCGGCAACGCAATCAACTACCTCACATCAACTCAACTTGCAAACGGCTCGTGGGAAGATGATCCGTATTCAACTGCCCTTGCCCTGCGTGCATTGGCAAATGTAAAACCGAATCTCTCAATTTCATCAAATTACATCACCTTCTCAAATCCAACCCCCACGATAGGAGAAACAATCACCATCACAGCAAATGTAAAAAACACAGGGACTGCACAGGCAGACAATGTATTACTCCAGTTCTTTGACGGTGACCCCTCAACGGGAGGAATTCTAATCGGAGAGACAACAATTTCGGTCTCAGCGTTCGGAACCTCACAAGCAAGCATCACCTATACCATCCCCAGCGCATCTTCAAAAACAATCTTCATCAAAATCGACCCAATGAATTCAGTTGTTGCTGGGTTTGTCATAAAAAATATGACAAGGAATGTACTAAAAATGCTACAAGAAAATCATAGTTTTTATGACAGTTTTTTATTTTCGTTTATGGTAGAACATTCTATGACATGTTCAAGATGCAGTCATGGTGACAACGTAATGTATTATGGATGGCTCTAAATGATAGACTTTCCCCTACTAAAAGTAGTAGTTGTTTTTTTATTAAATGCATCAATCTTTCTGGTGGATGCGTGAAGGACATTTTGAAATGGCTACTGAATCTGTAGTCTCGGAGGGAACTAATGGACTTCAGATATAAACCTGCAATTAGAATCATTTCACTTATCGTATTATTCTTTTTCTGTTGGACATTCGGTGGAATATTTGATATTGCTTACGCTATCAAGAGCGAACAGCCGTCAGCCATCAACAGTCAGCAAAAAGAGAACAATCAAAAATCATCACAAGGAAGTAGACCGACTAAACAAAAACCAGAGGAGAAATTCCAGAAGACAATTGAAGATATAGAGAAGACATTAGCTGACACGACCACTGACACAGACACAAAAAAGAACAAAATCAAAACAAAGAAGTCGGAGATAGAATCACTCGATATCGAGATAAAGAAACAATTTGCAGGGACTGAGAAGAAACTAAAGGATGAAGGACTGCCGGGAGAAATCCTAAACAGACACTATGAATTTGTGACGAGGTATGAGAACAATCTAAATGAACTGAAGAACAACCTTGATGCAATAGACAAAGCAAAAGACAAAGCTGAGACTGATAATGCGATTGACAAGACAAAGAAGTTTCT
>JAZDPU010000070.1:0-2305 GCA_043797345.1 Candidatus Aenigmatarchaeota archaeon
AGGCTCGTGGATTATGTAATGAGGATGATGGGGATTGGTGTAATGATAAGTGCGCAGTAGAAGTGGGTTCTGGTGATCTTTTTGGTAATGGTTATGATGGCGGCACCGATGGCCATTCTAATCATAAATGGGGTAAAGATGATGACCCGTGTGCTCAATCTTGGTGGCCGGAAAATGGGGCCGGTTTTATAACTCCTACTAATTGCCAGTTGGCAGTGTTTGATGGTAATTCATTTGATAGAGACGCAGTTAATGAAATTTTTGAGGGTAGTGTTTCTTTTGATGATATTTTGCAGCATACAAACAATTTGACATTTGGTGCAGCCAATGATAAATTGATTGCAACGCATGCTCACAATGTGGCCCCGCTCGGAACTAGTGTTTGTGATTACACTGTACATGTTAGAGCTTGTGACTGTAGTGGTGGGTGTAATGATGAATGTAATGGTTGCACCATGCACGGTGGTGATGCTGAGGTGATGATTGAATACTCCGCAAAGTATGTCAATGGAACTGATGTTATTCCTCCTTTTAAGGATTGTTGGGACCAATAACTAATCGTCGGAGAATACTACTGTAGCATTGGGCCACATTCTTTTGATTATTGATTGGATATCTTGATTATTTGTTTTTTCAGATGTCTTTAGAACTATTCTTTTTATCTTGGAGAAATCTTCAGTGTTCTCATTGATTCCTTTCAATGAATCTTCCTCCCTTATTTCCCTGAGATACATTGTCAGGGTCAGTTCACCACCATCATTTGTTAGTTTATACGGGTGATGTTCGTTGTTTATTAGAAGTGTTCTTTTCGTTGAAATTTTCTGTAGGTTTTTGTAGAATTCTTCTATCAACGAATTTGATGTTTTTATATCTATATTGTTGTTTTTTGAGAATGTGCTGCACCCGAATATTTCTTTGTTTGTGCAATCGTATCTATCCATTGTTTCGTATAATTCTGTCCCTGGTTGTAGCCGGGTGTGGAATATTCCTGCCTCATCAGGGTTTAGTTTTTTTACGAATTCGAATGTCTTTTTCGCGTCCTCTTCTGTTTCTCCTGGTAATCCTATCTGGAATGATATGTGTACTTTGATGTTGTTTTTTCTTAGGATTTTTACGGCTTCTTCGACTTTTTTCGGGTCTAGGAACTTTTTTATTGTCTTTTGTGTTTGCTGGTTTGTTGTCTCTAGTCCTAGACCCACTTCTATGACGCCGAGCTTCTTCATTATTCTTACTTGCTCTTCATCGATGAAATCTGCCCTGCAGTCAGCATCGGCCCATCGGAATTTGATTCCCCTCTTGGACAGGTTTTCTTCGATATTTTTGAGGTATTCTGTAGAGAAATTGAATATTGCGTCTTGGCTTTTTATTTCCCTTACTCCGTTATGCCATAGTATTTTGAGTTCACTGAGTGCTAGATTTACGTCTTTTACCCTGAATGTCCCTGCAGATTTTGGGCTTCCCCACAGGCAGTATGTGCATTTGAATATGCAGCCTCTGGTGAACATGTATGAGTTGCTTTGTTTGTAGTATCTTTTGTTGAATACATCATATATGTATGGGGATGCTAATTTGTTTATGTCCTGTGTGGCGTGTTCTTTATTGAGTATTATTTCATCGTTTCTTTTGTAAGCTATTGATGGCACAGTGTTGACTTCTTTGTTGTTCTCTATGGCATCAATCAGTTTTATTATTGGTTCTTCTCCCTCTCCGACGACTATAAAGTCAGGTTCGAGTTGTTTAAAGATCAGTCCATAAGCATAGCCTGCGCATCCTCCTACTATTATTTTTTTATTTCGGTGGTATTTTCGTATTTTCTCTATTATTCTTTTGGTCGTAAGAATATTCCAATCATATATGGAAAAGAGATATGCATCGAATTCCTGGTCTCTCACCCATTCGTCTAATTCCGGATTTCCATTCGCTATGATTGTATAGAAATTATATCTTATCCCTGCTTTTTTTAGTTCTGCTGCTATGTGTCCCATGCCCAGGGGATGGTGGGTTGGTGTGAATTGGGTGGCGTATATTAGACAGTATTTTGATTGTTGTCTTTGCTCATTTGCTGAGTCATTTATGTCTTCTATGATTATCATTTTATCCAGTCAAACAGCATCTTGCCCTTCTCTTTGTTTGATATAATCTCGAATATGTGGTCGAACATAGAAGTCATTATTTTGCATTTTTCTGTTGTTTTCACCCTGCCTCTGATATTTCCTGTTTCAAAATAATTCATCAGTGGGCATAGGCCGCAGTATGGTTGGTATATGCATAATTCGCAGGCGGTGTCATCATTGATGCTTGATCC
>JAZDPU010000071.1:0-2640 GCA_043797345.1 Candidatus Aenigmatarchaeota archaeon
AATCCATCTTCACACCAGAAAACTTCTTATGTCAGTCTCCTTTGTAATCTCGCCCACAAAATTCGTAAGCATCAATTGCTTTGCCTTCTCAACATCTTTTGTGTGCCCTAAAACGTGTCCAAGTTTTATGTACGCTACTTCAGGCAACATATCCTCTCCATACACTCCACCAGCTCCATAAACCAATCTCAAGGGTTTGTATACGAAAGGGTGCACTCTTCCGTAAAGTGTCTGGGAAGTGATGACAACAACCACTCCCTTTTCAACAGCCTTCTTAATATGAGGAATCCATGATAGTTTTGGATCGAACTGTCCCATTTTCACACCACTCTCTCCTGTGGGTACATGTCCAAGGCCGCTTCCTTCAATCACAATTCCCTTAAATCCTCTGTCGACGTACCAGTCCAAAATCTCTGGATCGGATCCAATGTAACTTTTGACGAGTGCGACTTTCGGCTCGAATTTCGTGTCTACGGTAACTTTTTTATTTTCGAATTTTCTATAATTTTCATTAGTGATCTCAATCTTTCCATTCGGCCATATCTTTGCTATAGGCAGTTCATTAATTGATCTGAATGCATCTCTTCTCGACGTATGCATCTTTCTTACCTTCGTTCCTCTGTGAACAAGACAAAAATCGTCATTCGTCGTTCCATGCATCACTACACAAACCTCACCTATGTTCGAATATCCTGTGAAATAAGAACTGCAAATCAAGTTCATCGTTCCATCAAAACTTCCCCTGTCCGGAGATCTCTGAGCTCCTACAAGTGCCACGGGTTTCGTCAGATTTCTTAACATGAAAGAAAGAGCTGCAGACGTGAAATGTAAATAATCAGTTCCATGAGTTACTAAAACACCTCTTACTCCCTTGTTCAGTTCTTTGGCCACAAGTTCAGCAAGTTCTTGCCAGTGTTTGAATGTCATGTCTTCAGAAGCAAGAGTAAAAGGTCTAAGCATAGATTTCATGTTGATTATGTTCTCTAGTTCAGGGGTAGTAGCGATAATTTCCTCAGGGGTTCTTACCATGAAAACAGCACCTGTCTTGTAATCCACATGAGTTCCTATCGTTCCACCAGTTGCTATGAGAGAGATGTCAGGAAGGCCATGCTTCCTAGCAAACTTCTTTCTTGGGATCACTCCAATTTTTATTCTTTGCCCAATCTTTTGTATCTTCATTCCTTTCTCATACTTCAGGCCGACATTGTACCCATTATCCATCTTTATTACAAGAGAATCTAGGTTTCCAATCTCTATCCTAGGCATCAAAAATCCTTGAAACTCTTTATTATCCTTGAAAATCTTAACTCGATCCCCGATCTTCAGCTTCTTATTCTTCAGTAGTTCTTGGATTTCTTGAGAATACAAGAGTTCACCTGCTCTAAATAATTGTTGGAAACACTGGTATTAATTGATTGCCTCAAAAATCACTTTGCATGAACGATTTCCACGACATCTCTGTCATTCAAGGCATGATCAGCAGCAAGTCTCCTCTTAGTTCTGGCATCAATTCCAGCAATGAACTTCTCGCCGAGGGATGTGTGGATCCTGAATGCCAACTCCTTCACGGTAGTCCCTTTAGGAACCAGAAAAACATCAGGAAGGACATTTCCATCTTTGTCAGTTAATTTCCTGGCATCAGCAACAGGATAAACAGCAATATGATTTAACAATTCAAAAACAGCCGTGTTCAAACAAGTTTGTACACCAGTCGATCCATACTTTTCGATCACTTCTTTTCTTATTATCTCCAATGCTTCCAGTTGCGGTCCTTCAAGTTTAGTCTGGTCAAGAATTGAAAAGTTACCTCCAGGTAAATATTCAATCAGATTCTTCTCAGCCGCCTTCTTTAAAGCAATCTCAGCCTCAGCCGACGTTGGAATCACCAGCGAGTGTTTTTGTTTCATCTTCTCAAAATTCATCTGAGCCTCGTTCAAATCAATCTTGTTCGCGGCAATGATAATCGGTTTTGCGATTTTTCTAAGTTCTGCAGCAAATTTTTCCACTTCTGCCAGCGGAACTTTATTCAATGTCTCTTCTATGTGTCCTTTCTTGACTTCCAAACCACTCAGTTGCTCAGACAACATCTGAACCAAATCCGAATGATCCATCTTACCAATCTGCCTTTCAAACTTTGTTACAGCTTTCTTAATCACAGTAGCAAACCAGAGGTCTATTTCTCGTTCCAAAAATTCCAAATCTTTCTCAGGGTCATGATCTGTCGTTACCTTTCCTTCCTCATCAGTCATCCCGCTCGCGTCGACAATGTGTACGAGAGCTGATGTTTGACGTATATCATCAAGAAAACTAATTCCCATTCCTTTTCCCAAATGGGCGTCAGGAACTAAACCGGCAACATCCCACAACAACACTGGAATAAACCTCTTTCCATTCTTACACATCCCATACTTTGGTTTGCATTGCGTTCCAAATTCTTTACACACACAATCTATGATCACATGTGACGTTCCTCTGTTCGGTTTGATGGTTGTGAATGGAACAGGAGAAATCTTCACGTCAATTAGAGTCGCTGCTTTGAAAAAACTAGACTTTCCAGACGATGGTTTGCCAACTATCCCAACTTCCAACATACTAATTGAAATAAATACAAGAACACATATATAACGATGAGTCTCAAGT
>JAZDPU010000072.1:0-13330 GCA_043797345.1 Candidatus Aenigmatarchaeota archaeon
GATTTTATTTTGGAAAAGAATAAACGTATTTACACCATGCGTAGAAAAGGTGTATGTTCTGAATTTAGCTTTTTTGATTCAGATTCAAATTACGAAGAAGGATTAGATAATAGATTAATGAAATATTTACAAAGAATTTAAATGACTAGAATTATATAAGATGCCTAATGTCCGCCGTGATATTTAAAATATCTTTTAAAAAGAAGTGATTCTTAATGGGTTCAAATCCCAACTCCCGCACTTAAACTGACACATACATTCTTATATTTTGGAACTACTGAAAGTGGTGATTATTTATCCTCTAAACCTTTTTTCGTTGGAGCATATTTTGGTTTTGGAGGTGATCGGTAAACTTGTCCTGCAGACCATGCTGCAAACTTTGCTTTTCTTGATTTAGTTGTCATTTTTCATCGCCCATATTAACCTTGATGGTATTCTAACCTTAATAACATTCACTTCAAATCAGCTGTACTGTCTACTCCTAGAATATACAAATCCTCTTATCGCAAGTTATATCTTTCAGTGGGTTCAAATCACGCCTCCGCTCTTTATTATCGAAGAATATCAATTTTATTTAGGTGATATAATGCCGGTAAGACAGAAGAAAGAGGAAACTTGTTGCCATGGTGGTTGTTGTTGCCATGCTGGCAAAATGAAAGTATTAGGGCTAGGCCTGTTCTTAGCAGGCTTGATGAGATATTTCAATATTTCATGGGAATTTGTCCTGATGGTACTTGGAATTTTCCTTCTGCTAAAGAGCCTGTTAATTAGTAGAATGAAATAAAACCCTGAATATCATTTCAGAAGATGTTTTTCTCAGTCAAAGTTATTTTTAATTGTTTCAGGGACGCCTAAAGTCCGGGTAGCACACCTCCGGCACTTTTTACATCTGTAAATAAAAAATAAGATAGTCTAGCATATGTTAGACTTTCAGGGCACTTGAAAATCACACTGTTGCCCGTTGGGAGCATTATACCACCAGTCAAATATTGGAGATTTAAATCCACTGATTTTGACTGCATTCGCTATTCCCGTTGGGAGCATACAGAAATATCTCTTTTCAGTTCCAATTGTAATGAATGCATCTCACGATTGGTGTCCTCGGAGACAATGAATTGTCCAGAAGACTGGGGAAAAAAGGCACTACAAACGATATAGAGATTTCCAATCATGGCAGTTCCGAGGGAGTTTTCACATACGTCTGCCCGAACTCTGATAAGATCCAAACATTGCTTCAAGTTCTGAACATGATCGACGTTCCAGTTCTAGTCGTAAACAAGCTCACAAAAGAGATAGGTGAAATGATAGTCGGATTGGATGAAATGGATTTTGATAAGGGGTTTATAATAACCAGCATCAAAGAGCAGCTTCAACCAATAATCGAGGCAACTTCACTGAGAAAATATGAAATTATTGATGAAAGCAGCTTGAGACCAGCATTAGTGAACTTCAAGGTTGAAAGGAAAGATGATTATTTGATTATACCTATAGACAACTACTTCAAAGTCACAGGCGTGGGCACGATAATTTTGGGAATTGTAAAAAGCGGTATGATAAAGAAATTTGATAAAGTTCTCATGGAGCCTCTTGGAAAAGAAGTTCTTATTAAAGGAATCCAATCCCAGGACAACGATCTGGATGAAGCTGAAGCTAGAATGAGGGTTGGCCTGAATTTGAAAGGTGTGGAGGTCGAGGAGATAAAACGTGGATTTGTTTTATGCAAAGAAATCAGCAAAGCATCTACGTTCAATGTCAGATTCACCAAGAACAAGTTTTCCAAGCAAGAGCTGAAAGAAGGCATGAATGTTCTATTTTCTGTGGGACTTCAGGTGGTGACTTGCACTATAGAATCAATGGGAGATGTGATCAAGCTGAAGTCCAATCAACCAGTTGCATATGTCAAGAATCAGCATTGCATGATCGCTTCTCAGAATGATGATTATCCGAGAATAATAGGAAGCGGCCATATAGAATGAATCGATTAACCGCATTCATATTCTGCCGGATTAATAGTTTATTATGAAATTCAAGAAAAGATGTATAATTTGTGGAAGTTCAGACCACTGGATTTTCGGATGCAAACGCAATAGAAAAATTTCAAAGAAATAATTGACGAGATAGAATCTTCAAATTTCTTTTTTGAATAATTTTATGCGAAGAATTTCTATTTTTCTTTCTCAATCCAAGAGAATTTTTTCTGCAAAGTCTTCGAATAGAACTTCTTCCAGTCAAAATCGGCCTTCTTGCTCCACTTGTAATAAACCCTCGGATCAATGTAGCTCTTCAAAGAAGTGTTCAGATTATAATCTTTGGTCTCTTTCATCAGCTTGATTCTCATTTCCATCGCCTTCACTCTTTCAGCCGTCTTCGTTCCTTTCTTCTCTTTCAAAGCTTCCAGCCTCTCGATTTTCTTCTGAAGAGTTTCGTTCCATTTAGCTGGAAGTTTTCTTTTATGATTGCAGACAACTGCAGCTTTTAGGTTTGCCATCGTGGCTACATATTTTTTATAATCGGCGGCATCTTCCTTTTCCACTTTTTCTTTCTTCAAATAATCATCAACTACTCTTGATGCATGATATGTTCTGAACACTTTAGCGCTGATTCCAGGAACAATCTGACTGAGAAACTCGTTCACATTCTCAGAGCGGATTCCTTCGAAAATTTCTGATTTATACTGGGAGATGAATTCTTTTATATTTTTAACGATCTGTTCAGGCAGCTCAACGTCTTTCTGCCATCTGACTGAATCTTTTCCTAGAAAATCAAACTTTACCAAATTCCCTTCTATCTTCACATTCTTTGATGTCAATGTAGTCGCTCCAACTGTGTCAGCTTCGTCTTCGTCCTTCTCATCCCCTACTCTCAGACTCAACGCATCAATAAGATAACAAACAGTCGCAGTCTTTCTCGTTTTCAAATCCAGAGAATTCAGATTGTCATTTACATGTTTTTTCAGCAACTCGTATTTATTTCCAAGTTCAATCGCTTTATTGAATTTTTTCATCTCTCTTTCTTGCTTAACAAAAGAAGTATCTGAAAGCCAGACATATTTTTCTCTGCCTCTCAACTTGTCGTCCCATCTTGCAACCCACATGCAATCTTTAAACCATGAAATCTGTTTCCATTTTCCTGGAGGTTTTGGCGCGTCAGGGGAGAGATTCAGAGTGATGTCCTCCTCTTTTGCACCATCTTTCCATTTCCCTCTCCAAGGATGCTTCCCTCTTCCCATGAAAATGGATGAAGGTTCTGCCATGTAATTCCCCAATTCGACAACAACTCCGTCAACAGTCGCCTGGCCGTATTTTTCCTTGTTCTTCTCTCTGATAACTTTTCTTTCAGCAGCAATCTTTTTCTTTTCTTCCTTGCTGATGTTCAACTTTTCATTTCTTTCCCTTTCCACAAAACTTTGGATCTCAGAAAAATCAAAATCTTCTTTCTTCCCTTCCACACCCAGTGCCATGCAGAAATCTTCAAAGAAGTTCTTCACAAACACCGGGTCTTCCACATATTCAGTCCCTAGTTTTCTCACCCAGGCTACTGCCATCTCTTCTTGTTTCGGAGAGAGCTGGATAGTCTTCCCTCTAAACTTTAGTCTGAACCCTTTAGCCTCGTACTTTGGAACTATAATCCCGTTGTGAATGAGCTGTTTCATTGAAATCAATCCATGTGTTGATAACAATAAATATTTTTCGCCTGGTTAAAATACCTAAACATCATCATTTTATTTGGTCGTCTTTCCAATAAATTTTAGATAAATCATGAAAGTGTTGAAATCTATAGACCCGATGTCTATGGCTAGAGTTGCAGCCGTTTTAATGGCTATATGGGGCCTAGTAGTTGGTCTGATGATCGTACTAGGACTATCTGTTGCAGATTACACAGGTAGAATATTCTCAGGATTCGAGATGATGGGTCTGAGCCCTGCTGTTGGAATTCTATCAATAATAGTCTTTCCAATAGTCTACGGGATCACTGGATTCGTCGGCGGATACATATTGGCCTGGCTGTACAACTACGTTGCCAAGAAAGTCGGTGGGGTTAAGCTAGACCTTTAACTCCATGTGATGAAATGAGGAAAGATGTAGCAGTATTGTTGCTATTCTTATTGCTATTTATTTTTCTGGTGATTGGAAGCTATTTCCTGAAATTTGATTGGAATTCTCTTTTCCCAAGCCATGACAAGACGCTGAGAAACATTTCAAGCTTGAAATAGTTTTAATAGTTAGTTGGATTATCTAATGAGTTAGGCAGGGATAGCCAAGGTCGGTCAAAGGCGCCAGGTTTAGGACCTGGTCGGTTAGTCCGTTCGTGAGTTCAAATCTCACTCCCTGCATTAATCATTATTCTGAAGTCCTGAAAAATTCTAGAATTAGATTAATTTTTTATCATTCTCGTAGACGTGAATGCAATTGACAGGACAGACTTGAGCGGCATCCATGTTGCATTTCAGATCATTCAGCAGCAGCTCTTGGTTCTTTCCGACTGGTTTTCCACCTTTAATGTCGCTCCTCCCGTCTTCGTTCATTTCCCAGAATTTATCACATGAAGCAACACAAGCACAACATCCAATACATTCGTCTCTAACATGGACAATCTTGTATTTCATTCAATCAAATCTCTCTTATTGATTCTTTGTAATTTAATTTAAATATTTTCATCGTTCAAACCAGTTAAATTTATCCCTAACCTTACAAATGTAATTCAGAATAAACATGGTCAAAAGGAAAGGAACGCCTGATTGGGGAGAATTCGTCCTCTGTACAGTTGAGAGAATTACTCCTTATGCCGCATGGTGCAAGTTGGATGAATATCCAAATATAGAAGGGATGATACATGTTTCTGAAGTTTCCGGAAAGTGGGTTCACGATATCAGGGAATTTGTAAAGCCGAACAAGCAGTATGTCGCAAAGGTAGTGAAGATAGACTATCAGACGAATGCTGTCAATCTCAGTTTGAAGAGAGTCACGAAAGTTGACGAAAGAGAGAAGATGAACGCCTTCAGGAGGAACCAGAGGGCTGAGAAGATGCTTGAGATGGCTGGAAGGGAGATGGGAAAAACACTCGAACAATCATATGAGGAAATAGGATATCTAATCCAAGAAAAATTCGGGGAATTGTTTGTTGCTTTTCAAGATGCGTCCAAAGAGCCAGAAGTCTTGGTAAAGGCTGGAATTCCAGAAAAATGGATTGCAGCGATCTCTAAAATTTTAGAAAAAAGCTTCCAGGAAAAAGACATTTCGATAAAGGCGGAAGTGGAACTGAAAAGTTTCTCGAAAGACGGTTTAGAGGACATCAAGAAAATTCTTGAAGAATTGGAAAAGAAGACAGGGGTATCAATCCGATATATCTCAGCTCCAAAGTACAGGATTGAAGTCTCGACTAAGGATCCAAAGCAGACAGAAAAGAAACTGAAGGAAAATTTAGAAGAGATTGTGGAGAAGATGAAAACCATCCAGGGGGAAGGGAGCTACAAGTTCATCAAGCAGTGATTGAATGGACGAGTTTTTGATAATAGTTGACGAGAAAAATAATCCAGTTGGAATGAAACTGAGGAGCGCTGTTCATAATGATGGTGATTGGCATCGGGTATCTCACATCTGGATTTTCAATTCCGATGGGGAAATTCTAATTCATAAGAGGCAGAATACTGACATGTATCCTGACAAGTACGACACTCTTGTCGGTGGTCATGTTGTTTATGGAGAAAATTATGTCGATACAGCTCTGAAAGAACTGAAAGAAGAAATCGGACTGGACGTCCAGCCTTCAGAATTGATTCATGTGGAAGACCATGCTGCAAATTGGAAAGAGGGAAAGAAGTTGAACAGGGAGTTCAGAAAGGTGTTCGCACTGAAGTTCAAAGGGAAAATCTCGGATTTGAAAATCGGAGAGAACCTTGCCGAAACCAGATTCATAAAGGTGAAAAAGCTGAAAGGGATGATGGTGAAAGAAAAAAATAATTTTGTCTCTGTCGCTTATGCGAAAAAAGTACTTCCTAAGATAGAGGAATTGATGAAGTGAAGATAAGAAAATGTGTAAAGTGTGAAAAATACACTTTCAAAGATTTCTGCCCGATTTGCAATGAAAAGACAATCAATCCAAGCCCGCCGCCTTTCTCTCCGGAGGACAAGTATGGCAAATACAGAAGGGAATCACTTTCTAAAATTTAAATATATCCAAGAGAAATTCTAATTACATATGTGATTTGATGGGAACGGACATTCACGTAATTGAAAAACCGAAGCTGAACAATCCGGTGTTCATAGAAGGCCTTCCTGGAGTTGGGAATGTCGGAAGGATCGCAGCCGGCTATTTGGTCGAAGAATTGAAGGCGAAGAAATGCGCTGAACTGTATTCTTCCCATTTCATGCCGTTTGTTCTTCTGCATCAATCTTCAGCTGTCCACGTCCTGAAAAACGAGTTTTATTATTTGAAGGCCCAGAAGAAAGGACAGAGAGATTTGATAATTCTTATCGGAGACAGCCAGAGTGTTGACCCTGAAGGCCATTACGAGATTTCAAATGTCATCCTAGACTATGTGGAAAAACTGGGATGTAAAGAGATGTTCACATTAGCTGGATTGAGCATTGGGGAACAGACTAAAAAACCGAAGATCATAGGGGCTGTCAGCGAGCCTGACCTGATAAAGAAATATGATGGCTATGGGATTGATTTCGATGCTGGAAGTAAAGTCGGAACGATCGTCGGAGCTTCCGGTCTTTTGATAGGACTGGGGAGATTGAGAAATATAAAAGGGACATGCCTTTTGGGAGAAACTGTAGGATTCCCGATAATCCCTGACCCGAAAAGCGCAGAAGAATTGCTGAAAGTTTTAATGAAGATTTTGAAGATTGAACTGGACACGAGCAAATTGGATAAAAAAGTCAAGGAAATGGAAGAGTTCATCAAGAAGATTGAGGACGTCCAGAGGAAATCTACAATGGACATGATGAGGCCTCCAGAAAAGCCAGGTGAGCAGAAGGAAAAGTTGAGCTACATAGGTTAGGTTTAAATGGATTCTTGTTTAATAATTTTAGTGATACAATGCCCAGTAAACTTTTGATACCGAGAGAAGAGTATCTGGCTTCAGGAATCCACATAGGAATGAAGCAGAGAACCGCAGACATGAAAGAATTCATTTACAATATTAGGGATGACGGATTGGCCGTTTTGAACCTCAGCAAAATTGATGAGAGGATTAAAATTGCTTCGAAATTCATGGCCAGAGCTAAAAACATTCTTGTAGTCGGGAGGAAAGTGTCTGCACAAGAGAGTGTGAAGAAATTTGCGGAAGCTATTGGATCAAAGTCTTCGACTGGAAGATTTCTTCCTGGAACATTGACTAATCCCCGATTTAGAGAATATTACGAAGCTGACGTAGTTCTAGTTTCTGATCCTTTAATCGATTATCAAGCTCTTAGAGAATCTGTCACTGCTAGAATTCCAATCATTGGAATTGCTGATACTTTCAATGAGACTAGAGATTTGGATTTGATTGTCCCTGCGAACAACAAGGGAAAGAAGGCCTTGGCAACTTTGTTCTGGCTGCTGGCAAGAGAGATTCTGAAAGAACGCGGGACTATAAAATCTGATGAAGAGTTCAAATACAAGATAACTGATTTTGGAAAAGAAGATTAGGATTGGAGAATCAAAGTATTTCCGAAACCTTGAAAAGAGTCTTTGTATATTTTGTACATCTGCTCCACAGATATTCTGTTCACCACACGATGCCCTTTGAACCCGCCGCCGAAGGATTTGGGTATGTGCATCAGCTCATGTATCAGCGTTTTCGTCCTCTCTTCCTCAGGCAATCTGTCGAAATTCTCTGAAACGACTTCAATGACATAGTGGGCTTTCAAGCCGAGTGCGGTCTGCACTGCCTTTGACATCGAATGACACCTCGCAAGCGTCCTCTTGCTCTTCGAGCCTGTACTCCTGATGCATATGATCCTGGAAATGTCATGCACCATTCCAAGTCTATCCGAGATTTCAATTATCTGGTTTTGAATGTCAGGATCTCTGGAATATTTCATATCTACAATATACATGTATCCTAGTTAAAATTATTTTTTAATATATTTTTTGACTTGCTTCGCTTCGCACTAACCTATTTAAGCCCTGGATTCATATAGAAACTAGGTGGGCTGGTTAGGTAGCTTCGGGCTGCCATCAAAAGCAGGCTGAGGAAGTTCCGTCCACCTTTTGAGGGAAAACTGCTGAAAAGCAGAACGTTGATATCAGAAACGAGACCTCTGAATCTCGCTAACTGTGATTGAAAATGAGTTGGGATTGGGAGGATGAAACGGATCGACGTCCCTGTGGGGTGCAAGTTTAAGACGCTAAGACAAATGCTACCTCAAAAACAAAAGACGGACTAAAACCAGCACGCCTTCCTTTTTTGTAGAAAATTTAAAACGAATTTATAGGAAGAATACTAATATGAAATGGATGAATAAAAGGAAGTCCGAAGAGGAAATGTATTCTTTGATTAATTCTATGGAGAAATTCGTTAGCAATATCATCGTAGATATGGATGTAATGATCGAGGAAAAAGAAGATATGCTTTACGTTCCTAATTAGTGGTAGTATGTCAAAGAAAGACCGCATTTACATGCCAATGGGAACAGGTGGGCTGCTTAGATATCAGGATGAGGAGAAGCAGGTCTTCAAAATTAAACCCAGAATGGTCATTGCGTTGGTTGTTGTTATTGCTTTTTCAGTTATATCATTGAGATTTCTGTTTCCTGGAATAGTTTAAAATAGAAAATAAATATAAAGTATGAAGATTTTTCTTGGACCGGCAGGAGTGCCTATAGTTTCTAAGGACAGGTCTTCCCTCGGAGGATTAAAGACTGTAAAAGAGCTCCGACTGAATGCAATGGAGATTGAATTTGTCCGTGGGGTGAAGATGGAACCTAAGCTTGCCGAAGAAGTTGGCAAAGTAGCGAAAGAACTGGGAATCAGCCTGTCTGTCCATTCTCCTTATTACATCAACCTTAATTCCCAGAAAAAACAGATCATCGAAGCAAGTAAAAGAATGATTTTTGACTCGGCTGACAGGGCTGAGAGGATGGGAGCCGGAGCAGTCGCAATCCATACAGCATACTACAGCGGATTCAATCCTGAGCAGACTTTTGAGAAAACTAAGGAAGGGCTGTCGGAAGTGTTGGATAAGATGAAATCTACTGGAATCAAGAATGTGAAGCTGGGAGTCGAGACCATGGGTAGATGGAGCCAGTTTGGATCTTTGGACGAATGTGTAAAGATGGCTAAAGAGATAGATATCATTCCGTATATAGACTGGTCTCATTTGTTTGTGAGAGGAAAAGGAACTATTGACTATGGAAATATTTTTGACACGATAAAACAACTGAAGTTAAAACATGTCTATTCTCATTTCCAGAATGTTCAGAAAAATAAAAAAGGCGAATATGTGGATGTCCATGTTCCATTGGATCATTCTCCTCCATTTGAACCTTTGGCAAAAGAAATCCTGAAGAGAAAAGTTGATATCACTGTTATTTCTGAATCGCCGATTATTGAACAGGATAGTTTGAAGATGAAAAAAATTCTGGAGAAAGCTGGATTTACATTTTAGCTATTTTTTCATGAACAGAATCAAGAATTTTATAATAAAAACCATAAACTCTTTTTCCAATTCTTCCTCTTGGTATATAAATTGTTTCATCATTTCTATCCGAAATTATTCTAATCTTTCCTCTTTTTTTTAAAATCTGGGCATAATGTGCTAACGTATTACGAAGGTAATCATCAGGCCAATCACTGAACAACGAAACCTGTCTATAATAATCAAAAAGGGCAGTTGGTCCGATACGTTTCTCAGTTCTAATTATTTCCTTCATTTTGTGTGTCACACAGCGTAATTCTTGCTCTTCATAGAATGGTTTTCCTACAACTGTTGTAGAGTCTGGTGAATAACCTGTCATAACAACAATTTAATGAAATACTATTAACTACTTAAAGATTTTTAATGGCCTAAAGAGGATAAGACGGCTGATAGATATTTAGCCGCCCCTTCTTTCATACAATCTGAATCAAGTCTTCCATGATTTAATGCATTATAAAACTCTTCAGGTGTATATTCGCCAACTGAACTACCGTGGGATTCTTTCATTAATACTGTTCTGTAAAATGGGAAAATCATAAATCTATACAAGTCACTTACAGGATTGTTTTGAGACGTGTCGGGGCAGTATGCTCTATTCAATTTCATTCTAACAACATCGGAGGAATCTCCAACCCAAATTATTCCTTTATCGCCCCCTCCGTTTTGCCTATCTGACTTTGACATCTTTTGTCCTAGGCCAGAAAGAGATGTGAGCAATGGTGCTAAAACGATTGCAGGTTTTCTATTCATTATGTACCCTATCTTTTCCTCGGTAATCATATATGCACCACGCTGATCCCCGCCTCCAAATACTAAATCACAAGGACCAGGAATGTAAGTATTGGATCCGTTACGGCATCCTCCTGCAAATGCTGGATCTGTAGCCTCATCTGCAGTATAATCAAGCATCGACAACTTTACTTCATCCCATGGTAAAAAGGATTTAATTTGTGATTTGAGTTGTCTTAATTTGTCTTCGTCTGTTAACCCTTTCAGTCCCTTATCTTCTAACAATTTTCGGAAATCTTCTGAACTTGAATCAAGGAGCGGTTTACGAGTTAAAGCTGGTAGGCCTTTGGATGCTTGAGGAACTGAAATATGTTTTTTCATCGCTCTAATAGCTTCGATATACCCCCTACTAAATTGAAATTCACTTCCGACAACTATTTCTGCGAAAGGAAAAAGCCTACTCAATTGCTCTCTTAGTGATAAGGTATTATATTGAAGCTCGGACTCAGTTATTTCTTTACTTTTTTTAGTGTGTTCATCGGCTAAAAGTATGTTAAATCCAATATTTCCATTGAAGTTCTGTTTGAGATATCCAAGAGCGAGGGTAGGAATAAGATGACCAATGTGAATGAAAGGACCTGAAACTTCAACACCGAAATATGAAGATAACGGCCTTCCCACAATTGTTTCTGTTAACAGGCGTGCGACACGCTTGGGAGTAATGATGTAGTTTCTTAAAAGTTGATCACGTTTGGTATCATTCTTTTCATAAAGGCCATAAAAAATGGGATCGAGGTCAATTGTCGGTTCATTGGCAGTTTTATTGAGTGTAATCAAAGGCCGAACAAACTTAGGGAATCCGCTATCACTAACAGTAGACTTGTCTAATTTCGAAGCATGCTCTTCGATTTGAGATATGCAAATCTGACTCATATTTTCACAACATAAACTTTTCGTGCTCATGAGAGCATTTGAATGATGAACATTAACCTTTAAACGGCTTTCGTATGTCTCAGAAATCAGAAAATATTCTTCATAGAGAAGAAGAAAATGGAAATCCTACTATATAAATTTTACTGTATTGGCTTTCTGAAAGTGTAATCCCAGAATCTCAGGTGCCCAAGAAAAGCAGAATAATCTCTTGATCTGACAAAAGGAACTGTCGCCCTCAAAACAACTTGATTTCCATTTTGAAAATCTCCATATATACGTTTGATTATTTCAGAATCAAGATGGGGATGCTCAGTATGAATACTTGCACTCCTTTTCAAAAAATCAGGAAACTCCGGTTTTAGAGCATCGTGAAGCAGTTTAGTACCAGGAATGACCTTCCTTCCTTTTTCGACATCTATCAAGTAAAGGTGCGTAGTTGCATAATCTATTTTTGAATGACTCAAAACATCTTTTACAGCAGTATACTCAATTGGTCCTGTTCTACGAGTTGAAGGAACGACTTTTCCTTCAAAACTACTGGTTCTTAAAACATCTAGCGCTCTATCAATATCTTTTCCATAAGTCGACATTACTAAATCGTATGGTAAGCATAACCTGTGAACTGCCATATAGCTCTGTATCAAGAAAGATATTGAAAATATTTAAGCTTGATGAATTTCTAAGGGTTTTTATATTTAACCTCTAGTATAAAGTCATGGATCGATTTACTATTGAAGTTAAAGGGAAAGACATAGAACCGATAATTGCCAGTTTGAAACAAAATATATCTTTCAACGCTTCCGAATCAAAGTTTTTACTATATAAGAATCCTCAAAGAAATGAATCGTGTGGTGAAGAAAGACACACAGCAAGATTGAATACATTAGAAAGATTCCATCCCCCAGGAATGGAAAGATTTATCAAACTTGCTAGAAATTTGGACGCTGCATCTGTCTTAAAGATAGAACCGCCATCGCAGAAACCTTTTATGGTAAAAAATACTCATAGCCAAGCGTCATTGAGATTTGAAGCAAAAATATCGCAACTCATGTCTACCGCTGGAATAGGACCAAAATTCATTGGAGAACAGCCTCTAGGAACAAGGTCGCATTTGATTATTGAAGAATGTGTTTCAGAAAGAACAGGCTATTACCCTATTCATAAATACAGGGATACAAAAACTGCAATCAACATTCTTCCTGGACTTTTTGGGAAATTGATGGGAAAGATTCATAGGTATCATGAATCTTTGGATTTGGGCATTGTGGGATATGGATTGTACAAGGAAGGATTTCTCAAACACCTTTACTACCGACCGACAGACGATGGTCTGATATTGTTGGATTTTGGGGAAATGAGGATGGGTACATTAAATGGTATGATAGTTGAAGGTGGAAAAAATGTCCCACTAAGAGAACTATTGAGAAATGAAGTCAGGCGAGGAGCGCATAACCTGTTAATTGGAATTGCTTATCCATTTCTCGGGGGAGTATCTCATAGGCATCCGAGCATGGGCACATACCAACATTTGCTAGATGTTTTTACCGAAGCATATAATAGAGAAACTGGCTTTGGGGAAGAAATAAAAGTCGATGACATCTTAGTCCGAACTAGATAAATCATAAAAAATGTGTTTTTAATTTCATGATTCTTAAAAGTATATATGAAAAGATTTGAATTCGTTGACATAACAACTGCAGATGTAGCATTCATCGCTAATGGGAAGGATTTGAACGAATTATTTGAAAATTCTGCACTAGCCATGTTTGAAGTGATAATCAACACTAAACAAATCAACCCGAAAGTTGAAAAAACAGTTAAAGTCAAAGCGCAGGACCTAAATTCACTTTTGTTTGCATGGTTGAATGCTCTTCTAGTTTATGTAGATTCTGAAAATCTTGTTTTTTCCGAGTTTCAAACGAAAGTCGATGGTAAAAAATTCGAACTGACAGCTGTATGTAAAGGCGAGGAAATTAATCTAAAAAAACATGAGATAAGAACTGCTGTCAAATCAGCAACTTATCATAAGATGGAGATTAA
>JAZDPU010000073.1:0-3734 GCA_043797345.1 Candidatus Aenigmatarchaeota archaeon
GGTGCTTTCAGGAAACGGAAGATTGTAAAAATGTTTCCAAGGGCCATAAATTAAATCAGAGGAGTTGCCTGGCTTTCTTGGGAAGTAATCGTAATCTGCTGCCAATTGATGAGTGATGGTTGTAGAGTCCAAACCGAAAAGCGAATTCTGAACAGAATCTACCCAACTAGTGAAATTAAAATCCATCACTTCGATGATTCCATTCCCTTCATTCAAGAATTGGTTCAATGTGGTTGAGTAAGGAACCAAAGTCTTGTATCCCCATATAACTAGAATATCTGAAGTGTGCTTAGGGTTTGCTACATCATTGCATGTGTTAATTCTGTCCAGGTTAGTCAGGCAAGTTTGCACGGTTATCGTTCTTCCATTGACCTTGAATGCACCGAACCAAGAGTCGATCTTTGATTTTATGTCTGCCGTACAGTTGCATGCGATTATCACCTTCTGTTTGAAAGTTCCTTCAGTCTCTGACCAGCTGATTATGTTTGTGCTGGGCGTAATGTTTCTAAAAAATTGTTTGAGATCGTTTTCTGAAAACGAATAGTTATACAAATATCCTATCCTGTCTATGGTCAGAACCATATCCCTGCCGTTTAGCAAAAGATTGGCCTGAGTCCATTTGTTACTGTACAAAAATCCTGGGAAGAAGGCGCTCATCGCAACTACAACTGCTATCACAACTGCAATCAGTTCCAAAATGTTTACGAATCCTTTCATGTTACCAAACCTCCAGATTTATCTCGCCGAAACAGTTTTGGTCGAATGCAACAAACCTTCTGATTGAGACGTTAATCGGCGAAGACCTGAAGATAGAAGAATTTGGCCTACAATCGACTGGAAAAATAGGACAGTTCCTGCTCAAAATAAGAATAGAGAATTGCCGTTCAGTCCCAATCCATCTACCTACATCAGAGTAGCCTGCATAGTTGTCAGAAAATTTACATTTCGTTCTCAATGAACTGAGTTTTGATTGAGAAATGAGGTTAGTGACATTCATTATTTCGTTCGAAAGGCCAAGTCGAGAAGGTTGACCGCTCGATTCCCAATTGGCAGGACTACCTGGGTCGTTGATTAGAAGTTCTGATATTTGGTAGGCCTCAGACCTCAATCTCTCTGCTCTGACTTCCGAAGTATACCTGGGAACGAGGTTGAAAACTGTGAAGAAGACGTATGACACGAATGCGATGAAGACTGTCATTGCCACAATCTGCTCGACGCTAAATTGGCCTTTCATCTAAACGCCTAGCAGTTTTAGATAGATTAATATGTAAAAGGCACCGACGACACTAAAAGTCATGATAAGGCTGTGCTTCAAACCAGCAAAGATTGAATTCTCACTTATCTGTCCAGCAACTAAACCAGACGAGAATGAAACTATGAGACTCATTAAAAAGAACAAAGAGGTGTAATAAGCTCCAATCGTTGATGGATCGATTGAAAATAAGTTGCTTGAGATAGAAGAATAAGCCCCACAGATGCTGCAACTGAAACCATCACAGTTGTTGCATGGGTTGGTCAATCCAATTGCCTCTGCTCCGCCAGGAAGAGATGATGCTTGAAAAATAGGAATCATCAGTTTGTTGATTGCAACGACTATTCCCACAAAAAGGAAGGCCAAAGCATACATCAGTACCACATACTGGTTCAACAAGGTTTTCTTCTCTTTGTCTGCCTCGTCGAGTATGAGATTTGCATCTGCAACAGCTTCGAGAGTTGAAACCACATCCCCACCAGAAAAATAGCTCTCTCTGATAATTTTTAGAGCTATGGTAATCTTTTTACTATTTTTCACCCTCTCTCCAAACTGGTCGATCACACGATTGAATGGAATTCCCCATGATATCTGGTGGGCCATTTTCTTTACTTCGACAGAAAGTCTTCCATAATCAAGTTTGCTGTTGGCGACAATCGCCTGATGGAAAGGCATTCCAGATCGTATGGATTCTATCATGTCTCTCAAGAATAGGGGGAACTTCTCTTCCATCTCCTTCACGTCCTTGTATTGCTGGTAACTGAAAAAGAACTGGGGGACTGCTACTATGAAAACCGAGATTATTATCATGTTCCCGAGAATCCCAGTTTGGCGACTGGCCAAGGCTCCGATTATCAGAATCAAAGAAACGCCGACTGTTAAAAAAAGGAGTTTGTTGCTTTGATTCAGCTGGAACTTCATCAGGCTTCACCTGGAACGATTGATTTTATTAGTATGATGAATGCCGCGGAAATCAAAGGCAGGAAAACTACAATCAGGAGAAACTGAAGGACCACAATGCTGGTCACGTTTGTCGCACTTATGCTACTGATTATGGCTGTCAAGACAGTGAAGAAAATCGCTCCTAGGACAATCGAAGTGAGGTAAACTTCTATATAAAGAGAGAGTTGGTGGGAGAACTCGTAAAGTTTTCTTCTGTATTCTTCGATGTGGGTTTTCGCTTTTTCTTTCAGATAGATGTCAAGATCTCCACCGCTTCTGTTGACTGACAAGATTCCATATAGAATCTCTTTCAAGTTTTTGGATGGAGTCCTTTCGACAGCTCTTTCAAGCGATGTATTCACATCCATTCCAAACATTTCCATGTCATTTGTGAGCGATTTGAACTGGTTTGTGACTTCACCGAAGTTGGAGAATTTTGAAAATAAACTGAAAACTTTGTTAAGAGAGAGTTTGGTGCTGGAGATTGTAGATAGGTATAGGGTTGCGAATGGAAGGACGCTGTCAATTTTTTTCCCTCTCTCATTGACCATGACTTTGGGATAGTTGATGAAAGCAAGGAAAAATAATATCGTCAAAAATATTGAGACTGTGAAAGCGGAGATGAAACTGAAGAAGATGTCTTGCAAGAGTAAACTGAAGATGAATGATAAGAGAGGTAGTTCGAAAATGAAAATTAGTAGACTTGTGAAGATTGCGATGCTGAAATATTCTTGAACAGTAGTCCTCAGTCTAGTCTTCTTCAATTCACCTCTCAGATCAGAAAAGTAAGGAGATATCACGTCTCCTGCTTGTCCGAACAGTTTCATGCTCAAGCGCGTGTAGAATCCCAAGATTTCTCACCAGATATTATTGAAATAGTCCTATCAGGATAGGTGTAATACATGTTGAGAACGGCGAAGACGTCCTTAAAGTTTGAGACGTCTTTCTCTTTCAACCAGTTCAAGACATACATTCGTCTTTTCAATTCGGCCAGAACTTCTTCTTCTTTCATGCCTGTCGAATCGGCTATTTTTTTCATCATGATGCTTTTTCCTGCAACCTCGAATTTGTCAGATGCTGGGTTCCACCTGAACACTTTATTGGTTCTGGGTTGTTTTGTCGTCGAATCTATTCCTGTGACTTCAAAAATCTCATTTACTCTTCTGACGTTCGTGTCCTTGTATCTCACTCTCAAAAGAAAAACTACTATGTCTAAACTTCCTAAAAGACTTAGAGGAAGGCCTATCGGAGCAGTTGTCAGCCTGTCTATCAATTTTGAAGGATTTTCTGCATGAATTGTAGAAAGGGAGGGGTGACCGGTGGCCATCTCTTGGAAAAGTACCGAGGCTTCTTTCCCTCTAACTTCCCCGACTATTATGTAATCTGGCCTCTGTCTCATCGTCTCCTTTAACAAATCGTAAAGATCGATTTCTCCTATCTTTTTCGACCCTTCAACAGTTAAAGCAGTTCTGGCGACTTGAGGAACCCAGTGTGGATGTGGAAGTTTCAACTCTGGTGTGTCTTCTATTGAAATAACTTT
>JAZDPU010000074.1:0-2032 GCA_043797345.1 Candidatus Aenigmatarchaeota archaeon
ACATTCACCAGAATAACCTTATCCTTGTGGGCCTTGTAGAAATCCATAAGATTTTTGTGCATCAAATGAAAGAAATCCAAGTTCAGAGGGTCTAGTTCTTGTTTGGCCTTCTCTTCCTCTCTACTTATTGCAATCTGAGGCGGCATGAAAAGATAAATGTAAATAGTGTTTTCCATCAGTTCGTTGATGACATGGTGGTCATAAGCCTCTAAAAGTCTTTTCCTCGGATCCTTATGTTTTCCAAGTTCTGCCCGTGCCTTGACGAACATCTGGGGCATTGGAGGACCTGCCTCAAGGATTATTTTCTTGTCCTTTGAGTTGAGGATGTCCTGAGAGATTTCTTTAGCTTTCATGAACACTTTATTGTCGAACTCGAAGGGGGCATCTATGCCGGTTCTGCATCTTAATTCGCGGGAAACATCGGCACCGATCTCTTTGATGTGCTTGAAGCCGTGCTCTTGGGCTATCTTCTCACTGATAGAAGTCTTTCCAGAACCGGGGAGTCCGAGAAACGAAAGAATTAATTTGCCCATAGAATTAATTGGAAGTTTAAATATTTGAGTTTTCAACTAGAATAGAAGTGAAAAGCATGAGTGGTGGCTTTCCAGTTAATTGAACTAATTCTTAGCTTTATCTTTAAAACTGACTTTAATCTAAAAAGGAGGAATTTCTGTGGAAATAACCTATGACGATTTCAGAAAGGTGGATATGAGAGTAGGAAAAGTAATCGAGATTGAAGATTTTCTAGAAGCGAAGAAACCGTCCTATAAAATGAAAATAGATTTCGGACCGGGTATTGGAGTGAAGAATTCAAGCGCACAAATAACTGTTCACAAGAAAGAAGAATTATTGAATAGATTGGTTATCGCTGTTGTGAATTTCCCTCCAAAAAAGATTGCGAATTTCACATCAGAAGTTCTGACTTTAGGCCTGTCAAATGGGAAAGGTAGTTGGGTTATAATAAGACCGGAAAAAGAAGTAGAATTAGGGACAAGGGTGGAATAGGTGGCTGAACAAGAAGGAATCACAGTAAAGAAGATGGATGATTTTGTCGAATGGTATACCCAGGTTGTACAAAAGGCTGAATTGGCTGATTATGGTCCAGTTCAGGGAACTATTGCCATGAGACCGTATGCTTATGCAATCTGGGAGATGATTCAGAAGATATTTGATGAGAAGATTAAGAAGACCGGACATGTCAACGCTTATTTCCCTACTTTGATCCCTGAGAGTTTCTTGAAAAAAGAGGCTGAACATTTCAAAGGGTTTGATCCGGAAGTTTTCTTTGTCACTCATTCAGGAAGCAACAAGTTGGGTGAAAGATTGGTTGTCAGACCTACTTCAGAGACAATGATCTATCATTTTTACTCAAAGTGGATAAGAAGCTGGAGAGATTTGCCAGTACTCTTAAATCAATGGTGTAATATACTCAGGGCTGAGATAAAAGCCACGAAACCGTTCATAAGAGGGAGTGAATTTCTATGGCAAGAAGGACACACTGCACATGCAACTAAAGAAGAAGCTGACAAAGAAATGTTATCAATTCTCGATGAGTATGTGGATATAGCAGAAAATTACTTGGCGATTTCAGTTTTGAAAGGAAAGAAAAGTGAGATGGAAAAATTTCCTGGAGCACTCGTGACTACAACTTTTGAAGGTATGATGCCAGATGGAAAGGCTCTTCAGATGGGAACCTCACACAATCTTGGCCAGAATTTCTCCAAACCATTTGAAATCAAGTTTTTGGACAAGGATAAGAAAGAAAAATTCGTTTGGACGACTTCATGGGGAATCTCAACTAGATTATTAGGAGCATTGATAATGGTCCATGGAAATGACAAAGGATTGGTTCTGCCTCCGAAGATTGCACCTATTCAAGTCGTGATTGTTCCAGTCTACTACAAAGAGAAGGAAAAGAAAGAAGTGATGAAGAAAATTGAAAATCTAAAAGAAGAATTAAAAAGTTTCAGAGTTCATGTGGATGGTAGAGAAGAATATACACCAGGCTGGAAGTTCAACGAGTGGGAGATGA
>JAZDPU010000075.1:0-8602 GCA_043797345.1 Candidatus Aenigmatarchaeota archaeon
GTGCAGGAATATCGTGCAGAAAGAGCAATGGAAGCCTTGAGAAAAATTATCGTCCACAAGGCGAAAGTTTTTAGGAATGGCAAGCTGATAGAGATTCCTGCCAGGAAACTTGTGCCAGGAGATGTCGTCTTTCTTCAAGAAGGAGATAGAGTTCCTGCAGACGCGAGACTGATCGAGGCTGTAAACCTTAAAGTTGATGAATCGATTCTGACCGGCGAGTCCATGCCGATAATGAAGCATATCGATATCATCCATGATGTCATTTTGTCCGAAAGAAAAAACATGGTGTTTACCGGGACTCTGGTCACTTATGGCAAGGGAAAAGCGATAGTCGTAGAGACTGGAGACTCCACAGAAATAGGCAAGATATCCGAGTTGATCGTAGAAAAAGAAGTCGAAACTCCTTTGCAAATAAAATTCACGAATTTTGCAAAATGGTTTGGTGTGTTTGCTGTCTTATTGGCTGGAGTAGTTTTTTTAATTGGCTATTTGAAAGGCTACGATACTTTCACGATGTTTCTTACTTCAGTTTCACTCGCTGTTTCGTCTGTCCCAGAAGGGTTGCCTGTCTTGATCACAATAACTTTTGCCATTGGGACGCACAGGATGGCGAAAAAGAACGCGATAGTCAGGAAACTAGCGGCCGTGGAAACTCTTGGATCTGTGACCGTCATTTGCGCTGACAAGACAGGAACTATGACGACAAATGAGATGACAGCAAAGGAAATGTTTGTAGGGAATAAAAAAGTTGAGATCACTGGTATTGGCTATGATCCATTGGGTGAGTTTTTGATTGATGGAAAGCCGACTGATGTTGAAAAAGATGAAGATTTTAAAATGGCTTTCCTCATTTCGACTCTGAACAATGACGCCACGCTTCTAAAGCAAGATTCGTGGAAAGTCATAGGAGATCCGACCGAAGCTGCTCTTTTGGTTGTTGCTGCGAAGGCAAATTTCTGGAAGGAGGAAATTTCTAAGAAACACATACGAATTTCAGAATTCCCATTTTCGTCGGACAGGAAAATGATGTCGACTGTTTACGAACACGACAAAAAGAAGATTGCATATGTAAAAGGCGCTCCTGAGAACATCATCAATCTTTCAAATAAAATCCAAATTGACGGGCGAGTAGCTCAAATGACTTTGAAGGAGAAGAGTGATGTCCTGAAAGTTTTGCATGCGATGAGCGGCGACGGACTCAGGGTGATTGCTCTTGCTTACAAGAATTTGGAGAAGAATGAAAGATACGGGCATGAGATAGAAAGAGATCTGATTTTTGTTGGCTTGGTTGGTGTTCATGATCCGCCGAGAAAGGAAATGGCAGAATCGATCAGAATGTGCAAAGAAGCTGGGATAGAAATAAAGATGCTGACCGGCGATCACAAGATTACTGCTACTGCGATTGCAAAGGAGTTGGGTTTGTTTGATCAGAGCAAGAATGTTGTCACCGGAGAAGAATTGGATCGGTTGAATGACAATGATCTCTTTGAAAGGATTGATAGAATTAATATTTTCGCACGAGTGACGCCTAGGCACAAGTTGAGAATTGTAGAAGTGCTGAAGAGGAAAGGACATGTCGTTGCTGTGACTGGTGACGGAGTAAACGACGCACCTGCATTGAAAGAGGCACATGTGGGAATATCGATGGGCATGAAGGGGACTGAGGTGGCTAAAGAAGCGTCTCAGATAGTTCTGAAGGATGACAATTTTGCGACTATCGTTCACGCTATCGAGGAAGGGAGGGGGATTTATGACAATATAAGAAAATTCATTCGATATCAGCTGACTGTCAACTTGAGCGAGATATTCCTAATCGTGATAACATCTTTTGCAGGATTGCCTTTACCGCTCCTGCCCATACAGATATTGACGCTGAATCTGATTTCTGATGCTCCTGGAACTGCTTTTGGAATGGACCCTAAAGAGCCGGATATAATGAAGAAAAAGCCTAGACCACCAAATGCAAGCATTCTCCACGGAATGAAAATTTTTCTCATCGCTGCCGGATGCCTTGCCCTTGTGGCAGAATTATCAGTATTTGTGTGGGGGCTATTTACCGGCCAGAGCTTAGAAAAAATCAGGACGATGACTTTTAGTGTCGGAATACTGTTCCAATTGTTTTTTGCATTCAACTGCAGGTCGGAAAGCAAATCTTTCCTTTCGTCAGGAGTTTTGTCGAACAAACTTCTTTTCATCAGCGTGGTGATAGCGGCCATGTTTTATTTGATGACAATTTATTTGCCTCCACTTCAGCCAGTGTTCAGCACAGTGCCGTTGGGATTTTATGAATTGATGCTAGTCCTTCTTGTTTCTAGCACTGGATTGTTGATTTCGCCAAGAATTTTCATGGCTTAGGCACAGAAGATTTACCTATGACTGTATCTGTAGCGATTTCTCAATTCGACAAGGCGGGATATTCTGTCTTTTATTCGCTCTTTTATGTTAAGGGTTCTCATGAGAATTTTTTCGTAATGTTCCAGAAAGACGACTAGGATTCCAGATCCGATTGAAAGAATCACCACGATTGTCAGTAAGATGTTCACAGGAACTAGCAAATCTCCGGGAGCAGAAATCTGTAAGAGTGACATTGTAGTTATTATCGCAATGAGGATGTCTAGAATGAGAGAGCCATATGCAAGTTTATGGATCAGACTTCTTAATTTGATTGCTTTACTAGAATTTTTGTTTAATTTTCTATTGTCTAATTCCAATTCCACTAAAGAGATTTTCTCTCGGAGACTTTAATATCTTTTCTTCAATTCTAATCAGTTCATTTATTTTTGCAGTCCTGTCCCCACTGATCCCCAGCTTTATGTAATCGCAGCCAAGGCCGACAGCCATGTGAGAAATCAATGTGTCTTCTGTGTCGGAAGACCTGTGAGACATTATTGTAATCATTTTGCTCTTCTTCGCCTCATCAACAAACTTAATCGTGTCTGTGATTGTTCCGACTTGGTTTGGTTTCACTATCACGGAATTGGTGGAGGCGAAACTTTTTCCGATTTGCAATCTTTTTAGGTTAGTGGAATAAAGATCATCTCCACATACCAATCTTCCTGTCACTTCATGGCTGAGAACGCTGAATGATTCAAAGTCTTCTTCGTGGAACGGATCTTCCACATAAATGACCGGATAATTCCTCATCAGTTCCTTGACCATCGCTATCTGGTCGCTTGTGTTGAGCATGTCGTTCGCATATCTGTAGACATAATACTGCTTCCCGTCCCAGAGAGACGAAGCGGCGAAATCCAATCCCATCTTCAGCAAATGCTCGTTAGCAACTTTAGTCATCAAGTTCAGAATCTCTTCGAAAATCAAATTGGAAGTCCATGCAGCTTCCACATTCTTGGTGAAGGCGAACGTCGGATCGTTCTCTTTCAGTCTCTTCCCTTCTGTCCGATAAGCGTTTGCAATCTTCATTATGGATTCGGTGAAAGTTCTTTGATGGACTGGAAGGAAATGGAACTCCTGGATGTCGATTCTTCCAGCATGCTTCCCTCCGCCGATGATGTTGCAGATAGGCCTGGGCATCGCAGGTTTTGTTTTTCTCAAAGTTGAAAGATATTGGAAAACTTCCATGTCTGCCTCTTGGGCAAAAGCTTTCAGGAAAGCTGATGAGATTCCAATTGCAAGGTTTCCTCCGATTTGTCTGAAATCTTCAGTCTTGTCTATGATTCTTAACAGGGAGTCCACATCTTCCTGATTGTCAAAATCTGAATTTGTGAAATGCCTTTTCATATAAAGAAACTTGTTCAGGACTTCGCTGGTTGGAAGATATTTTGCTTCGTGCTTCCCCTTGCTTGTGCCTATAGGGACTGAACTTCTGACTGTCCCTTTGGATGTGTCAATCTCTACCTCGATTGTCTTGTGGCTGTCGGTCGCGAGGATTTCCCTAATCCTCATGTCGCGGATTCTCATTAAATCTAAATTATTTTAGCCACCTATTAAACCAATCGACTGTTGGATCAATTAGTTGAGGTAGAAAAGAAAGATCTCTTTGTAAATCTTTGTTCTTGAACGCATGTTCCATTCCACGAATTACAACAAGTTTCTTTTCTCCCTTCAAGAGTTCTAACAATTTTTCCGCATGACTGAGAGGAACTTCGGTATCTATTTCCCCATGAAGAATGAGAGTTGGTGAAGTTACTTTTTTAGCGTATTTTGCGACATCAATTTTCTTAATTTCCTCTATCACAGCTTTCCCAATTTTGTATTCTTGGCCATTTCTCTTTTTCTGTAAAAGATAACCGTTTGTTTCCAATTCGATTTTTGCTTCATCAGTGAATGCTCTTTTGAAGCCTGTTTCCTCCATGAAAAGTGGCGGATACCATAATACAATAGTTTTTATCCTGTTGTCATAGGACATCAATGAAATCACCGCGCCCATACTCTCTCCCACTAATCCGATTTTGGAAAACATTTCTGACATTTTATTAATGATAGTCTCCAAATCTTTCACTTCACCAGAAATTGTCGTTTTTTCAAATTCTTTCAAATCAGGAGTTGTATATCTAAAATTGAACCGCAGAGCTGCGATGTTTTTTTGAACAAGTGATTCGGCAAGCTTGATGTGTGC
Organism: Candidatus Aenigmatarchaeota archaeon; assembly: GCA_043797345.1. Lineage (GTDB taxonomy): Archaea > Aenigmatarchaeota > Aenigmatarchaeia > CG10238-14 > SCSR01 > JAGVVV01. The sequence continues at coordinate 4,577 of JAZDPU010000075.1, forward strand.
ATTTCCAGGGCCTATTTCATTGGCGGTAAACCCATGAACAATGATGACGAGGGAATCTGTTCTAGTTTCTGGTAAATGCAAATGTCCAATTATTTTTTCATTATCAATATCAAAAATAACTTCTTTTTCAGTCATCTCATCCCCTGTTCAATTGTTTTAATCTTTCTTCAATTTTCTCTCTTGGCTGGATGTTCCTAGCTCCGAAATCCTCGACTACAAATGAAGCAGTAGCAGCTCCGAAGAATCCTGCCTCCCTCTCGTCCTTGGTTTCAAAATATTTTATTGCAAATGCGGTGGAATAAACATCCCCAGCTCCAGTCGGATCTACTTCCTTCACTGCAAGAGCTGGAATCTTGTAGAAATTCTTCCCGCTGATGATAGATCCTTCTTTTCCAAAAGTCAAGACTACTATCTTTGCTCCAAGGGATTTCAAATCTTTGCAGATGTCTTCAGGACTTTTTTCTTCTGAAACAAATTTCAATTCCTGCTGCCCGACATGCAGGATGTCAACTGATTTGAACCAATTTTTACTATCGTCCAAAAATTTTCTCACCACCTTTTTGTTTTCAACATCTCTTACAAGCCCTTGGACATCCATGGAAAGAAGCTTGCATTTTTTCCTGGCTTTTTTTACCAAATCAACGTCTGCTTCTTTGAAAAGAGGATTGATGTGGATTATGTCGAACTTTTCATCGACGTCAAAAATTATTTTTTCAGTATTCCCGAGGAGAGTTTCCACTCTTTCACCAGAAGTATAGTCATGGCAAAAAAATGTTACCGATTCGTCTTGCTGAAGAAAAACCCTTACACCCAAATCTTCAAGCTCGATAACCCATTCGCTGAGCTCTTCGTTACCTCTGCTCAGAATAGTCGATTCCCAGCCGAGTTCTTTTGCTGCGATTCCGCAGTAGGAGTTTCCGCCGTAAGAAGTCTGCTCTTCCAATTTTGTCTTGATTACATCTTTTGTAATGTTTCCAACTGTGAGAAATTTATTTCTATTTTCCGAAAACATATTTCCAAAGTTTAATTGGTGTTGTTAGCTTTAATTTTCCTTTCTTGACTGAGAACTCGTCGAACTTTTTAATCTTGTCCTTTCCTTTTCCGTAAATCATGACCGGAACAGCCCCTTCGGCATGAGCCCTGAGTTTAGTAGCAGTTATGTGGTCTGCAGTGAAAACTAGAATCCCGTCGAAATCTTTGAACATGTCCATCCTCTGGTCTATCCTTTCGATCATCTCCCTTTTCCTGTGGAAATCCCCGTCATGGGCTGGCTCGTCGGGACCGAGGATATGGACAAAAATAAAATCGTATTCTGTCAGAGCGTCTTGGATATTATCAAAGATGAATTTCATATAAGATTCAAACTTCATCTCCGGGACAGTGATTGAATCTAAACCTGCAAGCATCCCCACTCCTTTCATCACTCCGCTTTCTGCTATGACAACTCCTTTCTCCAGCCTATGCTTTTTCAGGAACTGAGGGACTTTGGGAAGCTTGTTTCCTGCCTGCCTGATCAAAAGATAGTTTGCAGGCCTGATTCCGTTTCTTATTCTCGCTTCATTCGAAGGATGATATTCTATCAATGATCTGGATTTGTCTACAAATTCTTGAACTATCTTTGCAGTTGCTTCGGCTTCTTTGTCCAGAGGCTCTATCCTTTTCACTTTTTCGCCGACAAAATGAGGATCGTTAGTGCTGATCTTGTCGCTCAGTTTGTCCCTGAAAATCAAGACTGCACGATGCCCGAATGTCCTCCTGAAGATGAACTGGACTTCCAGGAGAAGGTGTTCGTTGATGTATCTTGAAATCTCATCCAAGCCAAATGAGTTTCTTCCAGCCCTCCTGTCCAAAACTGCAAGCTCCCTGTCAACAGTGGCGAAGTTGCATCTGATTGCCAGCTGGCCGTCATGATAAGTCTGATCCGCACCGACAGCTTCTATAGGCCCTCTTTTTATGTAATTATTCTTCACGTCTCCGCCAAGCAGGCTAATTGCTGCTGTATGGCTTCCGACCACACCCTCCTTCTTCCAGATTGATTTATCCACGGTAACCAGTTCTCCGGAAACTCCGTTTTTTGTCAGCCAGTCCAGATTAGGTTTGTTTGCTTCTGACAAGGGGGTCTTGTTGTTTATCGGAAGGTCGGCCATGCCGTCTACAACTATAAACACGACTTTCTTTTTTCGCTTAGAAACAGGTTTAGACCTCTTTTTTGGCATTATATTGAAATTGGGTTTTTGAGAAGATAAAACTGAGACTAGAAAAGAACACGAATCTAAGCAGTTGACATTTTTTCCGATACATCAAAAAGATTGATGCTGGACATACTTTCAAGTAATGCGTTTTGTATGGTTTGAGCATTATGAATCCTGGTTTCATCAGGTTGAATTTCAGAGACTTGAACCAGTGACCAATTTTCTGGACTAATACGCTCGTATGCTTTTACTCTTCCATGGTCGATGACTATACCTGGTTCACCTGTGTAATCTTTTATTTTACCCATTGATAGTCGACCAAAAGTTATAGTTGCAAAATCACTAGCCTTACGCAGCTCCGAAAACAATTCCTTATGAGATAGTGAATATGCAGTAAAATACGGCAGTGGTTGGACTTGATCTTCAAAATTAATGGGATGCTTAAGATCAATCAAATGACCTGCTTTTGGAGAGTAGATTGTTTTACCACCGACACTTTGGGCTTCATAAAATTTCTTCAATAATATATCTCTGAGTTGTTCTTGTTTATCGCCAGGTACAACATTGGTTGCAACAAAACGATGATAACCCCTTAGACCGACCATAAAGCCGCTTGGAGGTATTTCTAAAGAACTTTCCAAAGCTTTCATGATTCCCTTAGGAAAATAAACATTTGTCATTTCTCACAACTCTAACTCTTTCATGGTCTGGTCAATATATTGAGCTAGTTTGTTTGATAAATTCTTTTTGGCAACTTGTATCTTTTTCTTGACTATAGGATCCTTTCCTTTAGCCTGCTCGATTGCCCATAATGAGATGAAAGCTGTCTGAAGCTCAAGCCAGAAGAAAGCCCTTTCTGTGAATTTCCTGCTCTGGACTTGGTCTCTGGATGTCAGAGCCATGTCCTTCCATTTCTGGTAATTCTGAGAACACATGCCTATTTGGTCTTCTATTGGCATATGTCACTGGATGGTGGTGAGTATATATAAGCTTTACTATTCTGTAGTAGCGAAATGTATATAAATGGTCTGGGAGAAAGAGAAATCATGATTGATTATAACGGAAGGAAATGGAGCCAATTAGGAAGGCATGTACTTTCTGGGGAAGTAGCAAATGTTTTGGCAAAATATCAGCGTGACGAAGATCCGACACTCGGCATTCAAGCAGCTTTAAACTATGTAGAGAGAGAATTGAGAAGAGATTATCCTCATGCTGCTGACAGAGTGCTTGGAGATGTAAAAGAAATTGCAATGAAAACTGATGTTGTCACCCAGGAAAAATGGAGAATAGATGGGGATAGAATAAGAGAAGTTGTAAAGAAGAATGGAGTAAGTGAGAGGTACCATGCACTTTTACCTGATTATGCCGCTCTTTTCGCAATTGATAACGCTGGAGAATTGGTGGAAAGGAAAATTCAGAATACTTCTGAGAAAGAAAATCCTATATCAGAATCTATTTAAAATTTAATCTCAAATTGGTTTCATGCATCATAGACTTTATAGGCAATTGATTAACACTGCCAGAACTCTACAGCGCAACAAAGGTTTAGACACGATAAGGATTGAAGATTTACTATTTAGAAGAGGGCATAATGTTAAAGACTACGATGAAGGCCAACTTGTCGATATGGCCATAGTTGTAAGTGAAGCCGTGGGTGTGTATGCTGCCATTGTCGTGCCATTGTCTTCAACAAAAACTACATACAAATATCGAAAAGGACATGAGGAAGCAAGATATACGGAACTAAGTCAAGTGTCAGTAGAAAAAGTTACGCCTAAAGTGTGAAAACTCTGTTGTTTGCAACTGGAGCCACAGCATCAAATCCTTTTTCTCT
>JAZDPU010000076.1:0-3802 GCA_043797345.1 Candidatus Aenigmatarchaeota archaeon
TCGTATCTCGAATTGCTGAGTGAAGGTGAGACTGTTTTTGAACCCAGACAGCCTGAAGACTATTGCTTTGCTCGCGCTTTCGGTTTCATGACCAAAGAAGAAGGCGAGTCTCGCTGGCCCAGCCTCCGTGGCCATGAAAGTGACCGGATAGAAGAGATGGAGAAAGCGATTGAAGCTGCTGACGCCGGCAGGGAAATCGAATCAAGAGATCACCGCGTAATTCCAAATATTGTAATGCGTCAAAAGATCAAGAATAAGGAAGTCAAAGTAAAACATCCTCTAGCTGTAAACAAGAGCTGGCTGCAATTCTGGAAGTTTTTGAAGGACTCGCCGATTTAAAAATTCCTCTAATATGTATTAGTGGAATCGGTTCAATCCAAAGCTTAAATCTTTAAAATAGAGTTTTATCATTAGCTGATAATATGGTACAGGATAGGATGGCTGACATTTTGATGCTGGCACTCCTTGGTGTTGGGTTTGTACGCTTGTATTGTTACCCATCTCTGTGTTCACTTTACAATGTGTGCGAAAGTGTCGGCGAAGAACCGGATACTAGCGTCAGACATCATTCTGAAAATACTGGACCTAAAAGACTTGGCTATCAACTATAGGATTCTATATGTTCATAACAGTAAAGGTCGTTCCCAATTCTAAAAAACCTGAAATCGAGAAAATCGGCGAGAATGGCTTTAAGGTGAAAGTCGATGAGAAGGCTGAAGACGGAAAAGCTAACAGGAGATTGGCAGAAATTCTGGCTGAATACTTCAAAGTTCCTAAATCTTCTGTAGTCATATCAAAAGGATTGAAAAGCAGGAATAAAACAATTGAAATAAAAAATTTGTAATTGGCTATGGCAATTCAGCTAAGATCAATTATCTGAATTTTAAAAGTCTTTAAATAATTTGTCATCAATCTTGGTTAAGGGAAAATGAATGGTTGATAATGTAAATAAAATATGTGCTGCAGGTTTTGCTACTTTTACCGCCTATCTCACTTGGAATGGCATCAGGGAAATAATTACTCATTATGATTTGGTCAATGCAGGCAGAACTGGGATGGAACTGTATTGGCAGAACACCCAACTTCCCCATTTACAAAATGGTGTAACCCTCTTAGCACTAGCGACAATTTCTGGAGTTGGTGCCATTGCTTGTTATCTTAATGGAAGAAGAAATTATTTAGAAAACCAAGATGCCCCAGATTCAACACTTTCTCTTGGAAAAGAACCGGTTTAATACTTAGAAATCATCCAACTAATTTCGCTTTTATCCTTCTGACTCCAGCAGCGACAGCCTCTTCCTTGATTATCTCAAATCTTCCGAGCCCTTTAGTATTTTTGACGTGAGGCCCGGCGCAAATTTCAACAGAAAAATTACCAATGGAGTAGACCGACACTTTCTCGCCATATCTATGCTCAAACTCTGCCTGCGCTCCTCTTTTCTTAGCTTCTTCCACGCTCATCTCCTCTCTCTTGACTGGCAACCCTTTCTTGATCTGTTCATTCACAACTTTTCCCACCTCATCAATTTCTTTTTTATCCAGCTTCCTGGAAAAATTAAAATCAAAGCGTAATCTTTCCGGGGTGATATTAGAACCTTTCTGGACGATGTCTTTCTTGTCCAGCACTCTTCTCAGCGCTTCGTTCAACAGATGAGTGGCAGTGTGGAGTTTGGTCGTCTCCTCAGAAGTGTCGGTCAACCCTCCTTTAAATTTCTTTTCCGCTCCGATTCTGGAAATCTCCTGATGCTTCTTGAATTCTTCTTCAAACCCTTTTTCATCCACATGAATCCCAGCTTCTTTTCCTAATTCTCTTGTCATCTCTATGGGGAATCCGAAACTTTGGAACAATAGGAAAGAATTTTTGTCGTCAATCTCCTTCTCAACCTTGACAAGCTCCTCGAATTTCTTCAAACCCCTTTCTAGAGTATTCCTAAATTTTGACTCCTCGTTCTTCACCTCCGTTAAAATAAATTCTCTGTTTTTCTCCAGAACTGGATAATCGTCCTTGCAGATGTCAATCACTGTTTTTATCAAATCTCCGAGAAACTCTTTTTCAATCCCTATAATTTTCCCGTGTCTTATGCATCTTCTTATCAATCTTCTCAGCACATATCCCCTGTCGACATTACTAGGCGTGATTTCTTCGGATAGGATGAATGCAGAAGCTTTGACATGGTCAGCGATAATTCTGATTGATTTTTCATGCTTCTCACCCAGAGATTTTATTTTTGAAATTTCTTTTATCTTGTCGACGATCGATTTGATGGAATCAATCTCGAAAACAGTTTTCTTGTTTTGCAGCATCGCTGCCGTATGCTCTACTCCCATCCCTGTGTCTACATTCTTCTGCTTCAACATCTCAAATTTCCCATCGGCAGTCTTGTTGTACTCCATGAAAACATTATTCCAAAGTTCAAAATACTTCCCGCATGAACAACCAGGTTTGCAGTCCTTACCACATGGTTGTTTGCCGCTGTCATAAAACATCTCAGTGTCTGGACCGCACGGTCCAGTTAAACCTGCAGGTCCCCACCAGTTGTCTTTTTTCGGCAAATAAAAAATTCTTTCCTTAGGGATTCCCAAACTCTTCCAGATCCTGGCGCTCTCCTCATCCTTAGGAGCGTCCTTGTCTCCGGCAAAAACAGTGACACGTAATCTGCTCTTATCCAACCCGAGCCATTTCTTGTCGGTCAGGAATTCAAGGCTCCATTTTATAGAATCTTCTTTGAAATAATCGCCTAAAGACCAGTTCCCAAGCATCTCAAAAAAAGTCAGATGGGAAGAATCTCCGATCTCATCTATGTCGTCTGTCCTCAAACATTTCTGAACATTCACCAATCTCTTTCCCTGCGGATGGGGTTGGCCGAGGAGAAAAGGAATAAGTGGATGCATGCCAGCTGTGGTGAACAAGACTGTCGGATCCTCTTCCGGAATGAGAGGAGCATTTGGGATAATCTTGTGATTTTTTTGTTTGAAAAATTCAATATAAAGATTTTTCAATTTCTTTGAATCTATCATATCTATATCTAAATTCTAAAGATTGAAATAATTAAAGGATGCCTTAGCCTAATCCTGCGAAGAATAAAATGGATGGCAAAAGAAGGACACCCATGCAGTGGCTTTTCCTGATCCCTAGGAAATTGCACAAGAGGCCGATGGAGACTGAAGTGAATAGAATAAGCAATCCTCCTAATCCGGTGAGTATTGCAACCATGGAGATCATGAAAATGATTATTGCCAATGTCAGTTTCTGGTAATCTATTTTCTCCAAGTATTTGGGGATTCTTTTCGACAGGAAGATAGTCAGCAGAGCTGCGATGCCTGCACTGAAGCAGATGAAGCCGACAAGAAAGACCACGTCATTTGCTGCCAATCCCCCGAGAATCTTTTCAATTGCCACGCTTGCACCGCTTCTTGGATTGTTAACTAAATACAAAGAGACAAGAGAAAATATTTCATTCGAGATGTTGATTCCGCTTAATGTGACGAGAAAGTTTCTCGCTTCCCCGGTTGAGCCAAGAATCTGGACTATAGTTGCAGCCTGTGAGACTCCGATCGCAGGAAGAAATCCAACCATCAGTCCTGCTACAGATCCAAGAATTACCGATTTCATCAAATCGGTTTTGGAGATGTTCAGTTGATCGTCAAAAACTTGTGTGGGAATTTTTGATTTCTGCGATAAACTTATAAAAAGCAGGCTCAATCCAAACAAACCACTTAAAATTGGAAAAAGGATGTTCTGCTGAGAAACAAATGTGGAATTCAATGAAAGCACTCCAAAGATTCCTGAAAGGAAAAAGAT
>JAZDPU010000077.1:0-3483 GCA_043797345.1 Candidatus Aenigmatarchaeota archaeon
AGCACTACTTCGTTGTTTTTCAATGCCGTTTGGACTTCTTCTTGCACGTTCATTTCTTTTCTCCCTATTTCTTAAATTGTGCTACCAAGTCGAACATGCCTGTACCAGAAGGAATTACCTGACCAACCATAACATTTTCGAAAATTCCCTGAAAATTATCTATCTCGTTCCTTACCGAAGCTCTGACCAGGTGTTTGATGGTCTCTTCAAATGCAGCTCTCGCCAAAATAGAAGTTTGTGAACCAGCGACCCCATATCTTCCAATGGATTTCACACTGCCGGTCAGCGTCATGATGTCTCCAACTAGCATGATGTGTCTCACATCTACATCAAGTCCCTGCTCTTGCAACGTCCTCAGGGTTTCATTCATTATCATGTTTCTTGTAGCTTCTATTCCGAGAATTCTTGAGGTTTCATGGATATCGTTTGTGACAGTTCTATTCTCGTCGACTTCCTTCAAGTTTATCACTTCCTCAAGATTAGAACCAATGGTATTAATAAGCCAATCTTCTCCCTCACGCCTTACCACTGCATTTCTTATTTCACTGATCCCATCAACGTGCAAGTCCATGATTTTCTCTTTTAATTTCTGCAATTCTTTCACGGTAACTTCAGTCTTTGGTTTGATAGAAATCGAATGAGTTTTTTCCTTAACCTCCAAACCACTTATAGTTTCCTTTATCATTCTAGCTGTCCTTCCTGCTTTCTTCATGTCAGTTAGTTCAATTTCAATTAAATTGTCGTTCAAATTTATAGAAAACGATTTTGATACAGCAAGAACGTTTTTCTCTATCATGTCTTCTGCAATTTTAGTTGCGTCTTCTTTGTTGTTGAACTGACTTTTCATGAAAATTGTCATGACTGGAGTTTCGGGCTCTCTCTTGGCATCAAAAATTTCAATCAATCTTGGCAGTCCATAAGTAACTCTTACTCCAGCTGAACCTGCGAAGTGGTACGTTCTCATTGTCATCTGGGTTGCAGGTTCAGAGATGCTCTCTGCCGCAAGAATTCCGACGGTTTCTCCAGGTTCGAATCTACTCTTTATGAAATACTTTTTTACTTCTTCTTCTAATTTTACTCTCTGTTCCTTGTTCAGCCTCTTGCTTTTTACTACATCATCAATCTGTTGTATGATGTTTTCTGGCAAAACTACTTCATCCGAATATTCTGTCTGCGATTCTGTCGACATCTAATCCTCCTCTTTCTACTTTAGACGGATCCAACCCATCTTCCCCGGGCAAAAATTGAACTATTCTGTTGGCCGAATCTCTGACAGTCCCATCATATTCAACTTTCAAATCTTGAAGAGCGCCGACAAGCCTTCTCTCCATGTAGCCCGAATGTCTGGTCTTCAGCGACTTGTCCATTAAGCTTTCCCTGGAATTAATGGCGTCAAAGAAAAATTCGAATGGTGTAAGACCACTCTTGAAACCTCTTCCGACGAATCCTTTTGCCTCAAGACTTATGTCACCTTTCCTGAAGTGTGGGAAAGTTCTATCTATATACCCTCTCTCCATTCTTTCGCCCATGATGGTTTCTTGGCCAATCATCGCCGCAGTCTGTACCATGTTAACTAAACTTCCTCTTGCACCACTCTTTGCCATCATCAGTGTATAATTATTTTTCAAGTGTTTGTTTAAAACCACTTCAATTTTATTCAACGACTCATTCAATGTAAGTTTTATCGCATGTTCCAAACTTTCCTTGGGAGTTCTTCCAGCAAGGATTTTTATCTCCCCCTTTCCAAATTGGACTATCAAATCATCAACTTCCTTTCTCACTCCTTCTATCATGTTCTTTATATCTTGTGTTGCCTGTGGTGGTAAATCTTGGTCTGAGATGCTGATTGAAAATCCTTGCCTCATTAAAACTTCTATAGCCAACCTTGTTATGCTGAACAAGAAATTTTTCAGGGTCTCCGCTCCATATTCTCTTTCTAGTTTGTCCAAAATTTTTCCATCTTCTGCTCCTACAGAAGCCTTGTCAATAGGGCCTTCAATTAATTTTCCATTCTTGATTACCACTTTTTCTCCAGACTTTGCTTTTAATTCAACTGAAAAATTCTTTGGCAAGAAAACGCTGAATATCTCTTTTCCCGTCATGTATTCCTTATTCGGCAATTCTATTGTCGTGTCAACCGCTCTGATAAGTTGTGTGAATTCTTCTCTACTGAATTTATTCTCCCCATCTGTCAACAAATACAAACCAGAAATCTGATCTCTATATGCTCCGATTATTGGTCCTGAGAATCTTGGACTTCTCACATTCTTCTGTACAGACATGAGTATTTGGGCTTCAACTTGTGCTTCTTCTGTTTGTGGAATGTGCAAGTTCATCTCATCCCCATCAAAATCTGCATTGTATGGAGGACAAACACTTAAATTCAACCTGAAAGTCTTACCAGGCATCACTCTTACTCTATGAGCCATGATACTCATCCTGTGAAGACTAGGCTGTCTGTTGAAAAGTGCAATGTCCCCGTCTTTCAAATGCCTCTCAATCACATAACCAGGAATAATTTCTTTTAAAATCTCTTCCTTGTTCTGTGGGGTGACTTTCTTCCTTCTTCCGTCAGGTCTTATCACATAATTCGCTCCTGGCCAAACATCAGGGCCATTGACTACAAATTTCTTCATCACTTCAAGATTATTCTCACTGACTCTAACAGGCACAGTCAATTCTCTTGCAATAGTTTCTGGAACGCCCACTTCGTCTATATTAATCATTGGATCAGGACTGATCACAGTTCTTGCGGAAAAGTTCACTCTCTTGCCGGCGAGATTCCCCCTGAATCTTCCTTCCTTTGTCTTCAACCTCTGCGAAAGTGTTTTCAGGATTCTTCCAGATCTATGTCTTGCAGGTGGAACACCAGAAATTTCATTATCAAAATAAGTACCTATATGATACTGTAAAAGTTCCCACAAGTCTTCTATTATAAAGTCTGGAGCTCCCAAGTCAATATTCTCTTTCAATCTCTCATTTATTCTGACAATATCAACCAGTTTGTGCGTCAAATCGTCCTCAGATCTCTCACCTGTTTCAAGAGTTATCGACGGCCTAACAGTAACAGGTGGAATTGGTAGTAAAGTGAGTACCAACCACTCGGGTCTCATCTTTCTAAACCCGATAACTTCCAAATCTTCATTCGGGACTTTTTCCAATCTCTCTCTCAACTTCACAGGATTTAATAGTTCGGCACCTTCACTGAAAGAATAAGGTTTTATGAACTTCAACTTTCCCTGTTCCGTATTGCAGTAAGGGCATTTTTTCCTTGTCAACTTCATGAGATCTTTCAATCCCAACCTCTTTGATTGAATTTTCTCAATTTCTTTTGGATCGATTAGAATTCTGCTGCACTTTCTGCATATCAGTTTCAATAGTCCGAAGAGTATTTTTGCATAATGAACATGGACGACAGGTTTTGTCAATTCAAGATAACCAAAATGCCCCTGACATTCTCCTACTGATCCTCCGCAAGTTCTG
>JAZDPU010000078.1:0-3012 GCA_043797345.1 Candidatus Aenigmatarchaeota archaeon
CAGGTGTCGATATTGAAGTTTAGTCCAAAGATCAAAGAGAAAGTTTGGGACAAAAAATTCGAAAAGCTTATTTTTGACAGCTGGAAGAGATCCGGTGTCTACACTTTCGATCCCAAAAGCAAGAAGAAGATTTTCAGCATAGACACTCCTCCGCCTTATCCGTCCGGAAGCCCGTGGCACATGGGAGCAGCCGCTCATTATTCTCAGATTGACATGATAGCCAGGACTGCAAGGATGATGGGAAGGGAAGTCTATTTTCCCATTGGAATTGACAGGAACGGGGTCCCGGTTGAAAACTACACTGAAAAGAAATTCAACATAAGGATGCACGACACTCCCAGGGAAAAATTCCTGGAGCTGGCGAAGACTGCCCTGGACGAGCTGGAAATGGAATTTATTGGAATCATGAAAAGTATGGGGATGAGCGGGAATTTTGACAATCATTACAGGACAGATTCTACAGAATACAGGAAACTGACCCAGGCGACCTTCATAATGATGTGGAAGAAAGGACTGATCTATGAAGACATGAGGCCAAACAATTTCTGCGTCGATTGCGGGACCACCATCGCGGATGCGGACATCATTTATGAAGATCTTCCAACTAAACTGGTCTACATGAACTGGAGGATAAAAGATTCTGAAGAGCACATTATCATCGCGACCACAAGGCCTGAACTTATTTGCGCGTGCCAGGCTGTGATTGTGAATCCGAACGATGAGAGGTTCAAACATCTCCATGGAAGATATGTGACTATCCCAATCTTCAGCAGGGAAGTAAAGGTAATTCCACATCCAGCAGCTGATCCAGAATTTGGGAGCGGGGTATTGATGATATGCAGCTATGGCGATTATGAGGATGTCAGGCTGTTCAGGGAATTGGGATTGAAAGAAATCATCGCCATTGACATGAAAGGAAAGATGACAAACAAGGCCGGAAAATATTCTGGATTGAATGCAAAAGAAGCCCGGATGAAAATCATCAGCGATTTTGAAAATACTGGAATCATAATAAAGAAGGAAGACATAGTTCACAGGACTCCGATATGCGACAGGAGCAACACTCCGATAGAAATTATCTCGATGAAAGAATTCTATTTGAAGCAACTTGATTTCAAAGAAAAAATCAGGAAGATCTCCCAGAAGATGGTTTTCCATCCAGAGGAGCACAGACAAATTTTGAACAATTGGATTGATGCGGTTTCCATAGATTGGCCGATTTCCAGAAGAAGATTTTACGGGACAGAGATTCCAGTCTGGCACTGCAGGGCGTGCAAGAAGGTGATTGTACCAGAACCTGGAACATACTACCAGCCTTGGAAAGAAAGATCTCCGGTGAAGAGATGCTCATGCGGAAATAAAGTTTTTAGTGGTGACGAGAGGACTTTTGACACTTGGTTTGACTCAAGCATCTCCCCTCTTTTCATTACAAAATTCGTTAAAGACAAAGCGTTCTTTGCAAAGGCATTCCCATGCACGATCAGGCCTCAGGCCAAAGATATAATCAGGACATGGCTTTACTACACCCTCCTGAGATGCTACCAGCTCACAGGAAAATTGGCATTCGAGCATGCGTGGATACAAGGATACGGTGTGGATGAGAAGGGAGAGAAGATGAGCAAGAGCAAAGGGAACGTCATAGACCCTATTCCGATTTTAGAAAAATATGGTGCTGACAATTTCAGGTTCTGGAACGCATCCGAGTCGTCATTGGGAGCAGATTTCAGGATTTCTGAGCAGAGAGTTATCGGATCTTCTAAATTTTTGACGAAGCTGTGGAACGTATCAAAATACATTTCCTTCTTCCCGCAATCTTCGGAAGTCGAATTGGCTCCGGCAGACAAATGGATCCTTGCCGAGCTGAACAAGGTGATTGAGGATTGTCTAAAAGGATATGAGGATTTCAATTTCTTCGTCCCTGCGAATAGAATCAGAGAATTTGTGTGGAACGTCTTTGCTCCGCACTATCTCGAGATGGCAAAGGCCAGAGCGTATGGCACTGGATTTTCAAAGGATGAGCAGAAGGCCGCATGGTTTACTCTGAACGAATGCCTGAGATCAATTTTGCTTTTGCTTGCTCCGATTACTCCTTTCTTTTCAGATTATGTTTGGAAGATTCTGTACGGGAAGAAGAGCATCCACGGAGAATTGTTCCCTAAATCAAAATGGAAGAGCGAATTGGGAAAATTTACCGGAGACATAATCGATTTCAATTCAGTTGTCTGGAACAAGAAGAAAGAGAAGAACCTGTCCTTAAAAGATCCGATAGAGATGGAGATTCCTAAAGATCTGAAGCAGTTCGAGAAAGATCTTAAAGTCATGCACAACATCAAATGATAAGAACTTGATTCCAATGAATGTGATTTGAACTCGTCGAGACAGATTCCATTTAATCAACCCTAATTTTTCTCACATCAATTCTTCCATCATTCTTTCAACTTCCTCTTCCGAAGAAAGAAGTCCTTTTCCTTCATCTTCTTTATCCTTAGCGAAGTACAAACAGCGTTCACAACTACCACTCATATATTGAATTCTTTCTGCATGTTTGATCGTCAATGGTGAAATGCCCTCTTCTACAAGCTCTCCGAAAGTTGGTTTTCTTTTGTAAGAGCCCAAAGGATATCCAAGGCATATGCAATATTGTTTTCCTGTGTCACCCTTTCCTGTTATTTTATTCAATGTTTTCCCATCAACCGAAATAATTCGAGGTAAATAATCAAGCATAGTTTTAGAACCGTCGTTTCCTTGCACGACGTCTTTCAATGACATGTCTACTCCAGACTCGTATAGCTCACTCCCTATTTTGATAATTTCCTGTGTTGCCTCCAAAACTCTATGAAACCCTAGTCTGCATTGCAACATAATTCTAACTAAGAAGTAAACTTTTTAAATATGATGAGGTAGGTGGAATCTCTGGATTTCAGGGGTTCCTAAAACAATTGAAAATAATCTTGACTGATAAAAACGTCTTCTGAAATGATATTCGGGATTTTATTTCATTCTGCTAATTAA
>JAZDPU010000079.1:0-3186 GCA_043797345.1 Candidatus Aenigmatarchaeota archaeon
ACCAGTTCTTTTACAAATAAAATCAAACTTTCAAACATACAGAAACTTAATCTCAGTAGAATTTAAATTAATCATATGATTTTAAAAGAAATTTTTCAACGAGCAAGACATGAAAAAAGATGGAATCTGACTGAAGATGAGGCTAGGCAAGTTCTTTCAGAATATGGGATTCCTGTAGTCAAGTCGAAAGTTGTCAAGAATCTTGATGAAGCTGTTCTTGCTGCAAAAGAATTAGGTTTTCCTTTAGCCCTGAAAGTTATTTCTCCAGATATCATCCATAAGACTGATGTGGGAGGGGTTATTCTCAACATTTCGGATAAAGAAAATCTTGAAAAATCTTTTTTCAAAATGTTGTCCAATTTGAAGAAGAAAACACCCAAAGCTCGAATAAAAGGATTTCTAGTCCAGGAGATGGTTGAGAGTGGGCAGGAAGTGATTATTGGCGGAAAAAAAGACAAGCAGTTTGATCAGGTCGTGATGTTTGGTTTGGGCGGGATTTTTGTGGAAGTTTTTGACGACGTTTCTTTCAGAGTCGTTCCTATAGAAAAAAAAGATGCTGAAGAGATGATCGAAGACATCAAAGGCTACAAAATACTGAAAGGATTCAGAGGAAGAGAGTATTCCATTGATTCCATTGTCGATATCTTACTACAAACTTCCAAGCTGTTGGAAGAAAACTCTGAAATAGTTGGGCTAGACTTGAATCCGGTCCTTGTCTGGGAAGACGGGGCTGTCGCCGTCGATGCAAGAATAATTTTCGAGTGATTTTTTAATGCTCGACTGGAAACTCCATCTCATATTCGGACTCTTACTTGCCATAGTTTGGATAAGTGCATTTTACTTTCTACAAATTGAGATTTCAGTCCAAGTATTAGTCTCTTTGATTCTTGTTACCATGTTCACTAGCCTTCTTCCAGATATTGACATGAGAAAATCAAAAATCAGAGATCTGGTTTCTATAATTTCAGCAGCAGCAATTTCATTTTTCTTCCTTTATTTTAAAAAAGAAGAATGGGTTCTCTCAATAGTATATTTCCTCTTCCTTTACATCTTCTTCAAGAATATTCCAACAAAACATAGAGGGATAACTCATTCATTCAAATTCTCAATATTATTTTCTCTCATCTTTTCGACAATTTTTTATTTCCTGTTTAACTTGGATTTTTGGAATTTCATTCTATGGTTTTTAGTAATATCTTTCAGTTATTCACTTCATCTGATTCTGGACAAAACATGAAAAAGAAAGCGTGAAATCAAAGAACATGATTGAAAATTATTTTTTGTTAGAATAAATATTTTGAAAATTATGAAGGTGGTTCACTAGCTACCTCCGTCCACATTTAATTCAGACTGGAACGGTGTGATCATCACCACCAATAGTAGATAGTTTTCTTCTATTTAATTCCTTGCTTATATTTCTTCCAACCTAAATAATTTAGATGAAAATAAAAATTTCAGCAACCTTTGAAGGAAAATGCGACATCTGTGGTAAAAATAATCTAGTTTTTTCTGCAGGAGATGAGGAAACAGGAAGAACTGTGAGCATTTGTAAGGATTGTTCTGAGAGCAGGAGTGACATGCCTCTGTCTGAGGCAATAGAAAAATATGGACATGAGGATAAGTCTGCATTTGAAAACGGAGTGAAGGTTGAGGGAAAGTCTTCGGCCGCTTAATACTTTTGAATAATACAGAGTGGTGGTCCTTTGAGGCCTGAGATAAGAAGAATTCTTGAAAGAATGAGTTACTGGAAAAGGCAATTGAGGCAGCCAAAGATTTCACAGGAACTTCACCTCCATCAGTCTTCGTGGGGAAGGCATTCTATCCAAAGGTCTTTGTTGGAATCCTTTCTCCACCTCAGCATCAGGAGAATGCTCAGCAACTCGATTCTCCGGAACTTTGGTACAAGCAAAATGCTTCAATTCAGGACATCTTGCAGTCGAGAGGTCAGCTAATTTATTCTAGATTCAAATCAGATGTGAACAATTTCAAAGGAAAACTCATGGAAACCACACAAGAAGTGGCAATGACAAAAAAACCAGTTGATGTGGAAGTGGAGCTGATGAAAAGCCCGACTTTCACAATTAGACTAGATAGATATGATGTTCCCATTGCAAATCCAGCGCCTGTGATAAAGGCAAGGTTGACAGAAAATCCATCTGTGGAGAAGAGAGTGGATTACATGATTTCTGATGTTGATATCCATGCAGAGAATTCTGTGAAAGCACTTTACAATTATGGAATCCCGGTGAGCAGGATCCAGAAGATGTTTTCTGCAGGACTTCTGGGAGTCCAGATGCAGAGAAAACTAGTCCCGACAAAGTGGGGGGTCACTGCAGTAGATGACATAATTGGAAAACACCTTCGGGAGAAAGTTAAAACATTCCAAGAACTGTCAGAGGTGATGGTTTTCAAGAACGAATACATTGGAAATCACTACCAAATTATTTTGATACCTGGAAATTATGAATATGAACTTGTAGAAATTTGGAATTTATACGGAAGGCCGATGATTGATTCCGATTTTGAACCTTTCTGGGGAAAGAAAGAATATGCAAACAAGACAGCTGGAGCATTCTATTCCGGAAGACTTGGAGTCTTGGAATATTTGAATAAAATAAAAAGGCAGGCTGGCATCCTGATTATCAGAGAAGTTAGGTCTGATTATTTCGCGCCTGTTGGAATCTGGCAGCTGAGAGAGGCGGTCCGCGATGCTTTCAACAAGCCATGCGAGAGGTTCAGTTCTGTGGAAGAAGCAGTAAAAATCATATCAACAAGGATACTTTCTAAAGACGAATGGACTAAGGAAAGCTTGATCCTTAAAAACAAAAGGACTCAATTAAAGTTGACAAAATTCTACAGTTCCAAATAAGAATTGGAGCTTAGAATAGTCCGAAACCTAGTCCTAATGTGTTTCCCATTGCTACTACTAGCAATACGACTACAACTAATGCTATTAGTAGGTACTTCATCATCTTACTCATTGTATCACTACACTAATTTTGATTTGAGTGGTATAAAAAGGATTTCAGTCAATCGTATTATTTTAAGATTTTCTATCAATAAGAAAAAAATGCATCTATTAATTTGTTCAAGACTAATTTTCTTTGATTGGTCATGGATCAATACAAATCTGATTTTATTAATTTTCTTCTGCAAACTGGCGCTCTTAAAATTGGCAAGGATTGG
>JAZDPU010000080.1:0-4169 GCA_043797345.1 Candidatus Aenigmatarchaeota archaeon
CTGAGGAACTCCTTCGTCGTCGAAAGAAGAAGTCATCAAACCAAACGGATGCAATGCATCATCAAGAATTGTAACAGATTTGTCTGCAAAAACTTTTTTCGGAGTGAATAAAGAAACTTTTTTCTTGAGTGAAGAAGCTGCGGTGTGGAAGTTGAAGACCGACGTGAGCATGTCAACCATTATCGAAGGATCGAAAATGACTGTTGTCTTTTCAGTCTTCGGCTCCATTCCTCTCTCTGCCTGTTTAGCCAAATTGATCCATTGGGTAATCTTTTCAAGAGGCAAGTCGTCAAGGTTTCTGGCATATCTCATCGTCCAGAATTCGCTGGTCGAAGTCTTGATTGAAGTTTCCAAAAAGAAATAAGTTTCTATTCTTTCCTTGAACAAACCTTCAGAATTTCTTATCTGTGTCTTCATGTCGAATGCTTTCAGTTTGGCAAAAGAGATTTCGACATTGCTCTCTTTTGCAATATCGACCATCTGCCTGGCATAATCTTCCAAATGTCGTTCAGCTTCACCGAACTTCAATCTCTTGTCGATTATCTTCACGTTCTTGGACGCCCTCTGCTCAGGGAACTGGAACTGTACAGGCTTGCTGGTTCTTGCCATGGATAAGGAATTCTTAATAACATTGTCGATAGAATTCTTCGTCAGAAAATCAGAGACTGCAAATCCCATCCCCTGGTCGTGGACTCGGAGGCTGAAACCCAAGTTCTCGTTTTTCTGTACCAGTTCTTTCTTGTTCCTTCTCAGATAGAGTTGGAAGGATTTCGGCTGCTGGAGATAAATCTCATACTCTTTTATTTTGTTCTGCTTCAACCTGGAAACTATGAAATCCAAATCAGCCCCCACTGACAGTCGCCTCCTTTATTCTTATGTGAGGACCACCTGTAGTTACTGAAACAAAATCTTCATATCCTTTTCCGCAGCTCCCTGGCCTGAGGTCAAAGTCTTTTGCAACTGCATCTATGTTTTTCAAGACATCCAACAATCTTCCAGTGAGTGACATTCCCCTGAGAAACTGGGTCTTCTTTCCGTTCTCAATCAGCCAGCCCATGTTGCTGCTGACTTGAATCCCCCCGCCTTCAGGATCCTCCATCCCGTGAGAAGCTCTTGTCAGGTAAATTCCATATTTGATTCCTTTGAACAGTTCTTCTACTTCCCATTCGCCAGGCTCGAAGTACGTGTTTGTCATCCTCACATTCACTCTTCTTATATAGTCCTGAGCTCTGCCATTTCCTGTCAGAGGCATCCCTAAGACTGACGCAGTCTCTCTCGAATGAAGCCAGGATTTGAAAACTCCATGGTCTATCAGTGCATTCCTCCTAGATTTCACTCCCTCGTCATCGAAAAGAAATGTCCCATGTTCTACTCCAATGTTCCCGCTGTCGCAAAGGGTGACAAAATCTCCTGCCACCTTTTCATTGAAATAATTTTTCAGGAAAGATCTGTTTCTCAGAACTTGATCAGCCTCGGTCCCGTGGCCGAAAGACTCATGAGCGATCAAACCTGCCATGTCTCCGTCAAGAATCACAGGGAACTTTCCGGATGGAGGGAGTTTTGCCTTTAAAAGATTAATCGCATTCGTGCAGATTTTCTTCGAGATTTCATCGATGTTTATTCCTTCAGTGATGTCAAAAGTATCAATCTTTCCAATAGAATGATAGTCTTGCTGGATGTTTGAACCGTCTTTTGCCAGAGCGAAGAACACAGCCCTACTCTTCGGAGTTTTTTCCTTCAGCTTAGTCCCTTCAGTATTGGCAAAAATCTTTTCTGTCATTGACGATCCTAGGCTGCAAGTCGCATCAGCTATCTTTGGATTGAAATTTTTCAGAACTTCAAAGCAATCTCTCACCCACTTCAATCTTTCGTCAAATGAAGTCTCTTTCTTCGGTTTGACTATCCTGTCCATCTTCCAAGGAGGCTGCGGTTCCATTCGGTATGGCTTTTCTGTTGAAGTGAAACCTGCGAGTTTTTTTGCAGATTCAAGAATTTTGGCTGTCTCCATTGAAGTGATTCCAGTCACCCTCCACTCTCCCTGTTTAAAGACCCTCAGATGGAATCCGTACCAATTGCCATAATTTACGTTCTCCTCTTCCTTGTCTTTGGAGATAGAGGAAGTGAAACCCTGGTTGAATCTAGCATCACCGTAATCCACCTTAGCCTTCTCGAAGACTAGAATGATCTTATCCAGGATGTCTCTTGCCTGATTGGAATCGAAGAATAATTCCTCAACCATATTAATCTTATATAGGGGTATAAAAAATATATCCCTGAAGGATCCGTAGCTCAGTTTGGATAGAGCAGCTCCGTCCTAAGGAGAAGGTCGAGGGTTCAAATCCCTCCGGGTCCACTACAAATTCTAGACTATCTCTCCGTCAGCACTAAGGGTTCGCTCATATTTGATCGCTCCGCCCTTCAATCTTCACACGGTCTAGAGGCTAAACCTATATTTTATAAACAACTAATTAAATTTAGGAGATTTATGGGTAGTCGTACTTCCATAGTGTTATTAGCATCGATTCTGCTTGCAATAGTCCTGTCATTCGCAGGAATAGGATATTCGTATATTTTGAGCTCTCCGCTCAGCCAGTTCAAAGTCGGAGGTTTCGATAGCTTTGACGAGAACACAACCCGTCTCAACTGGACAAACAATTTCATCGGCCGAATGAATGTTTCTACGAATTCCACATTTGAAGGGAGTCTTGTCGTAAGTATTGGAAACGGAACAAGTGGATTGAACAATAACTACACTCAGGGGAACTCTCAAGCTACAGCGTGCCAAAGCGGAAACCTTAAAGTAATAGTCGGTAACAGTTCTGATTTTTCAAACATTACTTCCGTAAATGGATCATTCAACATCAGCTTCAACACAATCAACTGCCTGCCTGGAAGATACAACACCAACAATTTCACAGTTGCCAATCTTTCACGGCAAAATGAGAGCGTCAATTTCAGCGTCATTTTAGATTTGCCAATCAACAATACAGATCAAACCACTGGAAGGGGTTCTTTCAACGGTTTAATTCCAATCAACTACACCACATACCAATCATATTACTTCAATACAAGTCTGGTTCCAAACGCAACTTCTGTTACAATCAACATGAGCGGATGGACTACGGCCAACGATGTAGATGTTTTCTTGTTGGATGATTCTTCAACTCCAGTATTCAAATCAAGGTCTGCAAACAAAAGCTCCGCCACAGAAACCTTAAGATACCAATATCTTCCAAAGGACGCTTTCTGGGAGATAAGAGTTTTTGGAAATTCAACTTCCGCCATTTCTTATTATGGAAACATCTTCTACAGCACTTTAAACATCACTAACCCAGCCGATTCTGAAACTCAGATCAGTCTTCTGGATTTCGGAATCAAAAATGCAAGCATGACAAACAATACTAACATAACAATAAGAAATTCCGGAAATATCAGCTTCTCAAATGTAGCCGAATCTAAGGAATTGTACCTGGTTAAGAGATTTACTGCGAATGCAACTGCCACTAACTTTACTTTTCTTCTTCTAGATTCCTCCCTCTTCACAAAAGTTAAAGTCATCTTGAACTGGACTGGACAAAGCAATTATTCGTTCAATTTATATGATCTTAATCAAAATCTAGTTGCAACTGCTGTCAATCAACACGTTCAGGCAAATACAAGTGGAGTCGCAGCCGAAATTTACAATGAAACTAGCGGTGTGAGCGGCACTACTGGTAAATGGATTGTGGAAGTGAAAAACAACACTAATGTGACTACAAATCCTTACAATTTGACTGTTCTCATGTATGTGAATTCCTCAGCATGGATTGCTACAAATTATTCGACTTTCTCGTTCAACAGGACTGGGAACAACAATGCTTCTACAGATGTCAGCATCAATCTGACTGTTCCAAACAATTCGATTGATGGAATTTATGAAGGGCAGTTACTATATTTGGATGGAAATAATGCAGGGATATCACTTCCTCTTCTGTTAAATGTCACATCTCCAGTACTTTCAGTTAACAATTCAATGAGCACGATGACATACAGGATTGATGAGAACATTGGAGAAAACGCAACCAGACATTTCACATTTTTGATTAATAACACTGGTTCATATGACATGACGACCAACTTCATCAAATCGCCTGGGACTTTGAATTTTACCTTCAATTCAACAAATGGCA
>JAZDPU010000081.1:0-6751 GCA_043797345.1 Candidatus Aenigmatarchaeota archaeon
GTGTTAGCCAAGAAAATAGATTTTACATTCAATTATACAATTACCTCATGTGTTCCTAATGTGATGAGAACGGATATCAATCTTCAACTTAGAAGCACGCAAGCAAACTTAATCAGCAACTTCACAGTAACCAAATGATCATTTCAAGACAGAAAGATTGTCAGGAGTGAGATTTAAAGAAGAGGTTAGTTCATCTCTCAAGTTTTCATTTTTCATCATGATTTTCATATAGGGAAGGAATTCTTTTCTTACTTTAGCAGTTGAACAGTGAAGATTAGTAGACAACTTCTTCATCAATTCTGTAGACATCCCTCTCTTTTCTTTGGTGCTTCCAAGAATCATGATATTCTGGGGATACTGGTATCTTGTGAATTTTTTATATGTTTGTTTTTTGGAAGATGTCACTCCTGCTGTCATCATGTCAATCATGTATGCAAGGAAGCTCCAGTTCTGCCTTGAAGAAATTCTTTTCTTGAAGATGTCAGCGACGCTCAAGGCGTCAAATGCCTTTGCGATTTCTTCCGGATCTTCATATTCGTTGGTGATGTTGTTTTCAATCCACCAGAAGATCTCATCTGGATCCTTGTCTATTGAGTTAATTGAAAGTTTGGATGCTAAAATTGAGCTGGTCTTGAAGATGTTTCTCACGACCTCGAAAATGTTAGATTCACGTTCTCTATATCCCAGTTCTTCTATATCCTCGCCAGTAATTTCATTTTTTCCTTTTAAAGTTTCCAAATCAGTCAAAGCAGATCTCAAATCGCCTTGGCTTTTCTTTGAAATCAATCTGATGATGCTCTTGTCTATTTTTATCTCTTCTTTCTTTGAAATCTCGTCAAGCTTCTTGTCTAAATCCCAAACTGTCAGTTTTGAAAATGGAATAAGAATACAGCTCAATCTCAGATAGCGCAACTTTGGATTCCAAGGATCGTTTGCAGTTAAAATGACCGGATGTGCAGAACTTTTTATTATTTTTATTATTTCTCCGACACCACCAAAGTCATCTCTTCCAGCAATCCCATCAACCTCGTCCAAAAGGAAAATCTTTCCTCTTTTCATCAAGCTCGCTGCTGCATCGATTTTCCTATGACTTGTTTAATCTGTGAAGCTGATCTGAAATCAGATGCGTTCATCTCTATGAGGTCAATCTTATTCTCAGAGCAATATGCTTCCAGGAGAGCAGTCTTTCCCACCCCTGGAGGACCGTGCAGTAAAAGTGCTTTAGATCCGCGTTTCCATTTTTGGATCCAAATCGAGAATTTCTCAACGGCATCTTTCTGTCCGATATATTCTTTCATATTTTTTGGCTTGTATTTGAAAGAAAACGGAATTTATCTCACCGTTATTCCTTTTGGACAAGCAGGAACTGGGCAAGCAGAGCTTCCAACTGGATTAATTCATTAGACCCTTCGCTCAGTCTGAACTCATACTCTCCTGTTTTTTCTAAGAGATTCACTTTTTTATCGTCGCTCAAATCCAACGAGTAAATCTGCTTGTGAATTTCCTTGATAATATCCAATCCGCTCAAGCCTTGTCTTAAAATCATTTCCTGAAGTTTTTTTCTTGCTTCTTCAAACTTCCCATCTACCGCATCTTTCAGCATGTCCTTGACGTCATCCGGTTTTGCCTGTGACATGACATTGTAAACTACTTCTTCTGTTATCTTTTCTCCCAGTGATGCAGAAGATTGAAGGATGTTTGCTACTTTTCTCAGATCTCCTTCAGAAATGTTGATGATTGCAGAGATCGCATCGTCGGAAATTTTAAGTTTCTCCCCCTCAACAATTTTTTGGATGTACTTTTTGATGTCTACATTAACAAGCGGCCTGAACCTGAAGACTGCCGCTCTACTTTGTATGGGTTCGATAATCTTTGAAGACCAGTTGCATATGAGAATGAATCTTGCTGTGTTTGTGAAAGTTTCCATGGTCCTTCTCAGAGCCTGCTGAGCTTCCGGAGTCAGAGCATCTGCTTCGTCCAAAATCACAATCTTGTAAGGAATCTCTCCGAAGGACCTTGTTCTTGCGAAATCTTTGACCTTGTTCCTGATTGTGTCAATCCCTCTCTCATCACTTGCATTGGTCTCAAGCGTGTTTTGTTTCCAAGTGGTTCCAAATAGTTCCTGGGCGATTGTCAGGGCGGCAGTCGTTTTTCCGCATCCGGCTGGACCAGAGAAAAGAAGATGAGGTATGTTCTTCTCTTTGACGAACGATTTCAGTCTTTCAATCGCATGCTTCTGATTGATTATATCTGAAAATTTCTTAGGCCTGTATTTTTCTGCGAAAAGTGCTAGATCCATGGTTGTCACTATCATTATTCTTTGAAAGAGGAATATAAATTAATCCTTATAAGGAAATAAAATGAATATTTTATTATGAAGAAAAAGTCATTTAAAAAGGTTTATCTAGGGATTTTGTTGATAGCTGTTTTGGTTGTGGGCATCCTCGCATTAAACTTTCTTGATTTATCAAAATTTGTTCAAAGTGTTATTAATAATCCAAGCGCTATTGTAAATCCGTCAACGAACGCAGGTCCAGATAGAACGACTACAACAACACAAGCTACAACTACTGAACGAAGCACTACTACACAAACAGGATCGCAAAATGTTCAATCAGGCGAATCCACACCATCACAAGTGACGCTGGAAATAAAAAGTTGGGGATTC
This sequence comes from Candidatus Aenigmatarchaeota archaeon, assembly GCA_043797345.1. Classification (GTDB taxonomy): domain Archaea; phylum Aenigmatarchaeota; class Aenigmatarchaeia; order CG10238-14; family SCSR01; genus JAGVVV01. The sequence continues at coordinate 2,669 of JAZDPU010000081.1, forward strand.
AATCCTGATACAGTTTCCTTAGTGAAAGGATCGACAGCCAGTTGGACAAACAAAGATAGTGTAAAGCATACAATCACCGGCGAAGGATATTTTGATTCGAAGGACATCCAACCTGGAGCGACATGGAGCTACACATTCAATACTCCAGGAACATACAAGTATTCATGCAAATACTCAGGCTTCATGGGCACTGTAGTGATTGAATAAATTGTTGCTTTTAATTCTCGGCGTTAAATAAAATTTATGACGATAGTTTCTATTACAGGAGTCGGCGGAACAGGGAAAACTGTGGTGGCCAAACTCCTGGCAAAAGAACTGAAGTGGAAGTTCGTTAAATTGGATAATCTCGCAAAAAGAAAAAAACTGTTTCTATATTATGATGAGGGGAGGAAAAGCCAGGTAATTGACATGAAAAAACTTAAAAAAGAGTTCATAAGAGAAATGGAAAAATATGATAATCTGGTAACTGAGAGCCTGTATTCACATTTTTTTCCATCGGACATTTTGATCATCCTAAGGTGCAATCCGAAAGTGCTTGAGAAGAGGTTGAGGACGAAATATTCATGGCCGACAAAGATAAAGGAGAACGTGGAGGCTGAGATGATAAGTCTGATAACACAGGAAGCGATGGAGAGAAAAAAGAGGGTTTATGAGATTGACACGACCGACAAAACTCCTGCTCAAACAGTGAAAGCGATTAGAGAAATAATGGATAAGAAGACTTCAAGATATGATGCTGGGAAAATAGATTGGCTGAGGGAATTTTGAATTCAGACTGAAGGTTCTTTTGGTTTGAAGCCTGGGTATATGGGCTTTGGTCTTTTATACCAGAAAAAGTAAAATGCAGCGGCTGCGGTAGCAATTGCAACTATTCCTAGAATAAGCATTCCAGAAGTTGAAGATGGATTTAAAGCTTCCCCGATATTTCCTAGATTTAATAAGCTTGTATTATTGGCAGAGCATTTTCCGCAATCGGATTCGCATGTTGAGCAAGACTCGTTGGATTCGCAGATTCCATTTCCACATCCGGTATTGTTGCGGCAAATAGGAACCCCAGTCTTGCAGCTCAAGGTCTGATCAGTTTTACATTTTGGGGAAGGGCAATCCTGAGAACAAGTACAGTAATTCTCACTTGGATCACATATGCCATCACCGCATTTGGAGACACCAATGAAGAAAGAAGTTGCATTAGAATATGTTGCGCTGTGTGAATTTGCATCTGTGAGTGTGATTTCAACGACATATCTGCCCAAATCTGTAGCATAATATTCGACCTGCCATTCTGAACTTCCCTTGGAAAAGGGTAAAGATGAAGAGTTTTTCCCGTCAGGAAGATTGATTTTTGCTGTTGCTGAAGAAACTGAGCTTCCAACATCTGTAAAGATTCCTTTGATTATGAACTTGATTGGAACTCTGGAAATATTTGGTTCGACTGAGGCTGAAACGATTGCTGGAGGAAGGTTATCGAAAGAGACGTTGACTGATTTGGAAAATATGTTTCCGGCTAAGTCGACTGTTGAAAAACCGAGCGAAGATGGTCCTTCAGAAAAAATACTAGAGTTGAGAGTGCCGTTGCAGGAGAATGACTGTACATTTATTTGCGAACAAGATAGAGTTCCTGAAGAATTTCCGGAAGAATAGTTGGCATTTCCCGAAAGGCCGTAATTGTCAGTAATCGTAATGTTGAAAGAAAAGTTTCCTGATATTTTTTGATTGACATCTGGTTTTATAATAATTATGTTCGGGATGATGTTATCGACAACAATTGAAACCGATGTAGTTGTCGAAAGATCGCCGTTGTCTGTAACATTTATTTTCAGAGTGTAGTTTCCTTCAGCCAATGTAGATGTGTTTAAATTTCCGTTACAAGTAGTTCCGGAGCAAGACATGTTTGTCCAATTTCCATAAGATGAATTTTCCCATCTGAATTGGGCTAGCTTTATTCCGCTTGAGGCATCAGTGACAGTTGCCGTCAGATTCAATAACCCTTTGACAACAGCACCGCTAGTTGGAGATGTGATGGAAACTGAAGGAGGGTAGTTGTCGCTATAAAAAGTTGTTGAATTCGATTTAACATTCCCTCCGTTGTCTTTGATGGTGAAGGTGATTGTCTTGAAGCCGTCAGTTAACGTCGACGTGTTGAAAAGAGGCGTTGTGCATGTGGCGCTGGCGTTTGTGCCCGTGCATGGAACTGAAGCAGTGGCAGAATCTAAGGTGTAAGTTGCAGAGTTCAGGTCGAGGCCCGAGTACATGTCACTTGCGGTAATCTGGAAATAAGTAATTCCCTTTAATGTGGAATTTGTAGTGGGAATGATTATCGATAAAGTGGGGATTTCATTTTCAACTATAACAGTGAATTTGGTTGTGTTGACGTTTCCGATATTGTCCGAGACGTTTACGAAAAGGAAATAAGTTGAGTTGTTTAGCAAACTTCTCGTATCAAAATTGATGGTGTAGGGATTTGTTGTCAAGAAAGATTGCTGCGAGGAATTGTAAGTTGTATTGCCATAGAAGAATCTAGCGGAATTTACGTTCACGCCTGAAAATGACTCTGTAATCGAGAAATTCAGAGAAAGATTTCCGGAAACATATGAATTATTTGAGAAAGAAGCAGATATCTGGGGTGCTGAACGGTCGATTGTCACATAGTAATTTTCGCTTGAGTTCGAATCGCCAGTGGTATTCTTAGCGTCGAAATAAAAGATGAACTTTATCCCGTCTCCACCAAGGCTTCCGAAGCTCGGGACTGAATTGGAGCAATACCAGTTGCCAGAACTGATGCTGGTACAAGTTGACGTGGAGTTAGTGAGATTAGTTCCTGCCTCGTTCACACGGATGTGGTGAATCACAGATGAAGAATCCAGATTTACATCTGAAATATTTATTGAAAAGATGTCGGAATCCTTTCCATATGTGTATGTGTTGTTTAAAGGTCTTGCATCATAAAATGCAGGGAGGGCATAACTCAAATAAATGCTAGAAAAGATAACCAGTGCGAAAAAAATAAGGCAGATTAGCAGTTTGCTCATAAAAATTAATTAGGTGGGAACATAGATAAAACTAAACCATCCTCTCCTTCCTTGAGAGTCATCGAATATGTTTGTTACCAAATATCTTGTTCCATATTTCAGACATCCTCGAATACTAACAGAAAAAGCTCCATTGTTCTGGATTACGGCAGAACCAGTGCTGTTTGTTTCTGCGATGATTGATGTGACATTCCCTGATGTGATTACATTTCCAGAACCTGAATCTATTGCAGTTCCTTGAAATACGACTGTTTTCATTCGGCAAGCTAAGGTTGCGGCAGGATTATATACTGTAAATAATTCTGAGCAGGTCGCATTGTCAAAGTCGGTTAGATTTGCCATGCCGATGACAGAATAATTCCCTACTTGTGCATTGCCATAGGAGACGTAGAATGATCCATTGGAATCGGATGTTGTAGTTTTTTCGGTCGTATTGATAGAAATTTTGACATTGGCCACCTGGCTGTCCCCAGTCGAGTTTGTGACGTTTCCGCTGATGATTACTGTTGAATCTGGCAGGTATGGCCCGCCCATCGTACATGACATGCTGAGAGAGTCAAGAGCGAGACAGAAATTGAATCTGGAGAAATAAAATGTGGAAAAGATAGTTAAGAGTACAAAAAGAACAATTTGGATTTTTTTCGAATCAATCATCATGATCACTATGGTGAAACGAATGAAGTCTGAGAGTATGAGCTCTTTCCGCTTTCATCTACAATTCTTATTCCCAGTGTGTACCTGACGTCAGAAACTATGCATGCATTCATTGTGGCAGTCCAATATCCGCCTGTGAAGTCTGCTGAAATCGTGTCTTCTGTTTCTGTGATTGTTACAGTTACATTTCCAGAGTCAATAGGATTGCCTTCAGAATCTAGAGCATAACCGCTCACAGTCAAGCTCTTAGTCCCGGTAGCGCACAGGTTGGCAGTCGCGATTGAGAAAGTGGCTTCGCATGTTCCTCCAAGGTTTTGCGATGTAGCGCTTATGCTTGCTGTATATAATCCGGTCCCAAGATTCTCGAACTGAGTAACATAGACTCCTTCGGGTGAGGAAG